>NZ_CAKZPW010000101.1:0-3921 GCF_937139385.1 uncultured Maritalea sp.
GTCTTCCGGCAGTGCGATCACGACGGGGCCGGGTCTGCCCGACAGTGCAACGCGGTAAGCGCGGCTGATGTATTCTTGGATGCGGGATGCGTCGTCGATTTGGGTGACCCATTTCGCCATTTGTCCAAACATGCGCCGATAGTCGATCTCTTGAAACGCCTCACGTTCAATCATATTGCGCGCGACTTGGCCGATGAACAGGATCATCGGGATCGAATCCTGCCGGGCAATGTGCAGACCGGCAGTGGCGTTGGTGGCGCCGGGGCCGCGGGTAACCATGCAAATGCCGGGGCGGCCTAGCATTTTGCCGTCCGCTTCAGCCATAATGGCCGCGCCACCTTCATGACGAGAGGTGACCACGTCGATATTGCTGTCAACAAGGCCATCCAGAACAGCCAGATAGCTTTCGCCGGGCACACAAAACACGCGGTCTACGCGTTGGGCCTCAAGGCATTTCACCAGAATTTCGCCGCCGGTCAGTTTTGCCATTTCAAAATGGTCCTATTGTTTGTTGTTTTTCAGTTCAGCTAATATTTCAGCACGGTGCTGATCGACTTTTGGCGATGCCTCATTAAGGGTGAGTTCAGCATCGGAAAATGTAATGGGGGTGCGCACACCGGGCACACCATCAAGATCAAGCTGCATGCCGCGCGAGATGACTTGGGGGTCTGCAAAGACCTCGTCGATATTGTTGATTGGACCTGCAGGTACGTTGCATTGATGTAATGCGTCGAGCAGTTCCAACTTATCCCATTTGGCGAAGGCTTCTGCCAGAATTTTGGTCAATGCTTCGCGGTGGATTTGGCGTGCCGAATTGGTGGCGTAGGCTTCGTCTGTCGATAGATGATCGAGCTGAAGCAAGTGGCATAGGCGTTGGAATTGCCCGTCATTGCCGACGGCCAAAATGATGTGACCGTTCTTCACTTCGAGCACTTGATAAGGCACAATATTGGGGTGCGCATTGCCCATGCGTTGTGGGGCGACACCGGATACCAAATAATTCATGGCTTGGTTGGCCAGAACGCCAACCATTGAATCCAACAGCGCCAGATCAACTTGTTGACCAAGGCCAGTGCGTTCGCGCTGCCACAAGGCGGCTTGAATGCCGATGGTGGCGTAAAGCCCGGTCATAATGTCAGCCAAAGCGGTGCCGATTTTTTGCGGTTCGCGGCCCGGTTCTCCTGTGATCGACATCATGCCCGACATGCCTTGCACGATAAAATCGTAGCCCGGTTGGCTGGCATAGGGGCCGGTTTGGCCAAAGCCTGTGATTGAGCAATAAATTAGGCGCGGGTTGATTTGTTTGAGTGTTTCATAATCAAGGCCATATTTTTTTAGGCCATTGAGTTTGAAGTTTTCAACCAAAACGTCCGACTGTTTGACCAATTCGATAACGATCTCACGGTCAGCGGCTTCTTTGAAATTCAAAGCAATGGAGCGTTTGCCCCGGTTGCAGGCGTGAAAATAGGCGGCAGATTTGTCGTCTTTGCGCTCGACAAATGGAGGGCCCCAGGTGCGGGTATCATCACCCTGAGGGCTTTCCACCTTGATCACATCGGCGCCAAGATCAGCGAGCGTTTGGCCGACCCAAGGGCCAGCCAAAACGCGTGCAAGTTCGAGGACTTTGAGCCCTTCAAGTGGCTTGTTCATCAAAAAAAGGCCTGCAAACCAGTTTGTGAACGACCAAGAATTAGCGCATGAACGTCGGCGGTGCCTTCATAGGTGTTCACGGTTTCAAGGTTGATCATATGTCGGATTACATCGAATTCGTCCGAAATGCCGTTGCCGCCGTGCATGTCACGTGCCATGCGGGCAATGTCCAAGGCTTTCACGCAGTTGTTGCGCTTCATCAATGAGATCATTTCAGGCGCGGCGTTGGCTTCATTCATCAAACGACCCACGCGCAATGAGCCTTGTAAGCCCAGCGTAATGTCGGTCATCATGTTGGCCAATTTCATTTGGAACAATTGCATTTGCGCCAAAGGTTTGCCGAACTGTTTGCGCTCCATGCCATATTTGTTGGCGGCATGCCAGCAAGCCTCTGCAGCGCCCATGGCGCCCCAAGAAATGCCGTAACGGGCGCGGTTCAAACAACCGAATGGGCCTTTTAGGCCTTCAACATGGGGCAGCAAAGCGTCTTCGCCCACTTCCACATTTTCCATCACGATTTCACCGGTGATTGATGCGCGAAGGGAAAGTTTTCCGCCGATTTTTGGCGCAGAAAGACCTTTCATGCCTTTGTCCAAAACAAAGCCACGGATTTTATTGTCATGGGCATCAGACTTGGCCCAAACCACAAACACGTCAGCGATTGGGCTGTTTGAAATCCACATTTTTGTGCCGTTGAGCACATAGCCATTTTCAGTTTTTGTGGCGCGGGTCAACATGCCGCCAGGGTCTGAACCTGCGTCAGGTTCAGTAAGGCCGAAGCAACCAATTAGGTCACCGGAGATAAGGCCGGGCAAGTATTTTTGGCGCTGTTCTTCTGATCCATATGCGTAAATCGGGTAAATCACCAAAGAGGACTGCACCGACATCATGGAGCGGTAGCCGCTGTCGACACGCTCAACCTCGCGGGCGATCAGACCGTAGGCCACATAGCCCATGTCCACGCCGCCGTATTCTTCGGGAATAGTTGAGCCAAGCAGACCCATATCGCCCATTTCTTTGAATAGGGCAGGGTCGGTTGTTTCATCGTTATAGGCTTCGCGCACACGTGGGCGCAGCTTTTCATCAGCAAAGGCGCGGGCAGTATCTTGCACCATGCGCTCTTCTTCGGTTAGCTGATCATCAAGCCGGAATGGGTCCTGCCAAGTGAATGCCCCCAAGTCAGGGCGGTCTTTATCGCGAATGCTAGGGCGCTCAGTTGTCACGGGTCATACCTATAGGTTATTTTAAACTTCAAACATTTTATCAGATCAATTGGGGCTATTCCAACGATAGATGCGCATTTGTTCATGCGCAAAACGCATTTAAGCGAGTTGGCTAAGATAAACTTGTAAGGTAGGGCGAGTGCAACCCGCTTGCAATAGATTGAATTTTCATCACAATGACTACTGAGTTGCTTACCTTCAACTCTTTCGATTCGTCTGGATGTATTTATGCCTTCGCCTTCTCATCGGTATAATTTTTCTGACCTCGATATCATAGTTGTGGACGACAGTGAGTTCGCGCTTGAAATTATGCGGATCATATTTGCAGCAATGAATATAAAGAAGGTCCGATATTGTAGTTCTTCTGTAGATTGCTTAGCAGCGATCATTAAAAATCTGCCTGATATAGTTGTTGTTGATCTACTCATGAAGCCAAAAAATGGTTATGAATTAATCCGCCGAATTCGGGCACATGCCTCTGAGGATATCCGGCATTTGCCTATTTTGGTTGCAACAGCATATTCATCTGCGCCTGCCATTCGACTGGCAAGAGACGTGGGCGCGAGCGAAATACTGTGCAAACCTTTGTCCGTTGAAGGAGTCTATGACCGTTTCGTGCACATGCGTAATCACCCACGCCAGTTCGTCAAAATAGCAGAATATGTAGGGCCGGACCGGCGCAGGACGTTACGGGGATTTGAAGGGATGGATCGCCGTGCGGGTGACACCGCTGGTGAATTGGATGCCAATAGTGAGCAAAAACATGCCAAAGAAGTACGATAATACCAATGCTCAAGATGTTGAGGTTTACACTCCGCCAAACAAGTTGCGTGAAGCGATTGGCGAGGGTGACGGTCCATCGTTGGGTGAAATGCAGAAAATGGCTGATCAACTTTTTCGCGCATCTCAGTCAGAATATCGCTTAGTGCTCGAGGGTGCGATTGCAAGAATGAAAGACTACTTGGTATCTGGGGACGCGGTGCCTGAGCTTCAAGCGGAATTGTATGCTGAGGCGCACGACATTAAAGGTCAAGCGTCTTCTTTTGGG
>NZ_CAKZPW010000102.1:0-8709 GCF_937139385.1 uncultured Maritalea sp.
GCATCATCACGTCGGTAATCAGCAAATCACCTTCACCACGCGACACATGGTTCCACAGCGTTGCGATATTGCTCATGGGCAAAACATCGTAACCTGCCCGTGTGAGGGCTTGGCTTAGGACCAGCCGGATTGAGGCATCATCGTCAGCCACCAAAATTGTGCGCTTACTCATCTAAAGCTTCCTTTTTTGGACTTGCTGTGTCAGCCTTTGCCATAGGCAACAACGTTTTGAAAATCGTGCGGTCGCCAACATAATCAACGTCTACAATGCCGCCCTGCCCGCGAATAAGCTTTGCCACCATCGCAAGACCCAACCCGCCACCGGTCTTTTTGGACGTCACAAAGGGTTCAAAAATATGCGGCAACATATCCGCATCTATGCCCGGTCCATTGTCCTCAACCGTTATCTCCAATGGCAAAGACAAGCGCTCGCGCGTGCCTTGCACACCAACACGAATGCCGGGTCGATATGCCGTTGATATTTTGATCTTACTACCAGGCTCGCTTTTTACAGCTTCGGCCGCATTTTTGATCAGATTAAGATAGACCTGCACCAATTGGTCCCAATTGCCCAAAACTGGTGGCAAACTCGGGTCAAAATTCTTTTCAATCACAATGCCTTTGGCAAATCCATTTTCGGCCAGCAGTAGTACATGGTTCAGCACAGCATGAATATTGATCGACGTCAGCTCAGGATGGCGTTCATCGCCAAACACTTCCATACGATCGACCAGTTTGACAATTCGCTCCACTTCTTGCTGCACCAAGCGCGCTAAAGGCCGATCTTCATCGCTTGCACTTTGTTCAAGTAGTTGCGCCGCGCCTTTGATCCCAGAAAGAGGATTTTTGATCTCATGCGCCAACATAGCCGCAAGGCCGCTGACTTGGCGCGCAGCACCTTGCGAGGTGAGCTGCTTGTCAATTTTGTCCGCCATGGTGCGCTCAAACAGGGTGATCACCACCAAATTGGGGTCTGATCCCATTGGCGCAACATGAACATCCACCAACCTCTCAACCGGCAAGTTCACATTGCCGATTGCAATCTTATGTTCGCTTGATGCGGCTTGACGCTCATGCACATGCGCCAAGAGCCCGAGCAAGGGTGAAGATGGGGCAACATGATCGTCAATCGTTTGACGTTTCAACAGGTTTTCAGAAGTTTGGAAAAAGCTCTGCGCAGCATAATTGGCCATCACAATGCGGTTGGACTTCCCACAAATCAGCACCGGTTGCGTCATAGATTGGAAAGCTGAAAAGGCCAATTCATAGGACGTTGGGCTCATGCGGCTACCTCCACCAATTGATCAAACAACTGGTCAATCAATGCAGGAACTTGCAATGCATTACCTTGCGTCAGCAAAGCCGCACGGGCCGCTTTAGGAATCGTAAACTCCAAAGCCAAAACATCCATATACCAGCCCAAATGTTTGCGCGCGCACCGCACACCAAGCGCTGTGCCATATTCTTCCATCATCAAGCTGTAATGCTCTTTCATCAGGTTTTGCCGCTCTTTAAGCGCTGGGGTAGCTGGAACCGGATTGCCGTGCAATGCTGCACCAACCTGCCCCAACAACCAGGGTTGGCCCTGAGCGCCTCGTCCGATCATCACAGCGGCAGCGCCGGACAATTCCAATGCGCGTTTTGCAGTTGCAATGTCCACAATGTCACCATTCACCACCACGGGCACATCAACCGCTTCAACAACATCACGCACCGGCGACCATTTCGCCGCGCCCTTATAGAACTGTTGGCGGGTCCGCCCATGGATCGTGATCATCTGAATGCCGGCTTTTGCAGCATCCTGCGCAATTTCTGGCGAATTGATGCAATCGTCGTTCCACCCAAGGCGCATTTTCAGCGTCACAGGCAAACTGGTGGCACCAAGAACAGACTCGATCAGCGATTGTGCCTTATCCGGTACACGCATTAACGCAGAGCCAGCATAGCCATTTGTCACGCGTTTGGAGGGGCAGCCCATATTGATATCAATAATGTCGGCACCACTGTCTTCGGCAATTTTTGCACCTTCCGCCATCCACCGGCCTTCACAGCCCGCAAGTTGAATGATATTCGGCAACCGTTCGGGTCGACCAAGCCGACGCGCCATATCCGCATGGCCATTGGTCAAAGCCGCACTGGCGATCATTTCAGACACAACCATACCCGCGCCATAACGCGCAGCGATCGTGCGAAATGATTTGTCCGTTATCCCAGACAAAGGCGCAAGAAACGCATTTGAGGGAAAAATGTGGGTGCCAATCTGTATTGGCTTGAGCTGATCATGCATAATTTTTGCGCAATATTGAAACGTGATTGAATAATAGACAGAGATTAAGTTTTAAGCAAACGCCCAATTGGAAGTTTGGGTTAACTCAGGCTTGTCGCTTGCGATGGTCTATCGTTATCGCTAAACCCAATCTAGTGCGCAAAAGAGATCTGGAGCATTTATGCCTCAAAACAACCCAAAAACCGCTGTCATTATCGTTGCAGCTGGTTCTGGAACGAGGTTGAACAGTGGCTCCTCAGACTTACCCAAGCAATATCAGCTGCTGGATGACAAAACGGTCCTTGAGCACACAATAAACGCTTTCACCCAGCACCATTTGATCGATGTGGTCATGCCCGTCATTAGTGTTCCCCACCAATCAAATTACGATGCCCTTGACCTTGATGATGCAAAACTGCTTGCGCCGGTGCTTGGCGGCAAAACCCGGCAATCCTCCGTCTTGGCCGGACTTAATGCACTGCAATTGCACAATCCTGATGTGGTTTTAATCCACGATGCTGCGCGACCTTTCGTCAGCGCACAAATCATAACAGACGTCATCGACGCGTCGATGGATGGTGGCGCAATTCCCGCGCTGCCGATTACCGACACACTCAAATTCTCACCAGATGGAATATCGATCACTCAAACGCTTGATCGCACCCAGCATTTCGTTGCGCAGACACCACAAGGTTTTGCATTCGCAAAAATCTTGTCCGCACACATTAAGGCTCAGGCACAATCAAGCACCGATTTCACTGACGACGCATCGATCGCCGAATGGGCAAACATGGATGTGTCAATTGTCACTGGCGAAGTTCAAAACAAAAAAATTACGTTTTCTCAAGACCTTGCGGAGGCCCGTTCAAGTATGAACGATAACAATAAACTCGAAACACGCGTCGGGTCTGGCTATGACGTTCACGCTTTTGAAGTCGGCAATGAAGTCATCCTTGGGGGTATTCACATCCCGTTTGACAAAAAACTTAAAGGCCATTCAGACGCGGATGTGGCCTTGCATACCATCACCGATGCTATCTATGGCGCATTGGCCGAAGGTGATATCGGCCAGCATTTTCCCCCGGCCGACGACAAATGGAAAAACAAAGATTCAGCAGTGTTCCTTGAACATGCGATCTCTCGCCTTTCTGCCCGCTCCGCGCGCTTGGTAAATGTGGATCTGACGATAATTTGCGAACAGCCCAAAATTGGTCCACACTGCATCGCTATGCGGCAAAATATTGCGGATATATGTAAAGTATCAGTATCTCGTGTTTCGGTTAAAGCCACCACATCTGAAAAGTTGGGCTTCACCGGACGCGGAGAAGGCATTGCTGCACAGGCTGTTGTTGCCATTGAATTGCCCGCAAAGGACTGAATATGCTTGAAGACGATGTATTGCATTTGGCCCAAATCACCATCGAACAACTCACCTCAAAACGCCTAACCCTCGCAACGGCGGAAAGCTGCACTGGCGGCTTAATCGCAGGCGCTTTAACAGCGATTCCAGGATCATCTAACGTAATACATGGCGGTTTCGTTACCTATTCAAATCGCGCCAAGTCAGAAATGCTGGGCATAGATCCGGACTTGATCGAAGAATATGGTGCTGTGTCAAAGCAAGTGGCTTGCGCCATGGCGAAGGGTGCGCAGAAAGAAACACGCACCTCGTTAGCCGTTGCTGTTACGGGCATTGCTGGCCCATCGGGTGGCAGTGCAGATAAGCCAGTTGGCTTAGTGCACTTTGCCTGCTCAGACGGCAAAAAATCGAGCCACATTGTGCGCAAATTTGGCGATATTGGCCGGGAAGAGATACGCGAAGAAACAGTTCGCGTCGCCCTCACCCTTGTTTTAGCTTGTGTTGATCAGCGCGCTTTGCCATAGCGTTGTGCCGCTTGAGTCATAAAGGCATCAACGATTTCACGTTGTTTTTCAACGAATAATGGCTCAGCAATCGCTGCGATAAACCGATTGCGCATCTCAAAGTCGACGGAAAAATCAACGTGCGTGCCCGATGGTGTCTGGCTGAACTGCCATTCACTCCACAATCGTGAAAACGGATCGTCATCCGACACCGCTGTTACACGCAACGCCTCACGGTCCGCGTGCACTTCACTTTCATAAGACTGATTGATCGGCCCAAATGACACATGCATACGCGCCAAACATTTGCCCTCTTGGGGCAAGTTGGTGATGTTCATGTCCGAGCAATTTGGCACAAAAGATGGATAAGCGGCCAAATCACTCACCAGATCAAACATTTGTTCTGGCGAGTGTTGCACTTCGCGTTCAAAAGCAATTCTGGTCATAAAGCTTTGTTTTGCCTAGCTCAATTTGGCTTCACGTGCCTTACGAAGCTTTTCAAAGTCATCGCCCGCATGGTGCGACGAACGGGTTAATGGGCTCGAGGAAACCATCAAAAAGCCTTTGGTATAAGCAATCCGCTCATAGGCTTTGAACTCGTCCGGGGTCACAAAGCTTTCAACCTTGTGGTGTTTGCGGGTCGGCTGCAAATATTGACCGATGGTCAAGAAATCGACGTTTGCCACTCGCAAATCATCCATTAATTGCAATATCTCGTTCCGCTCTTCACCCAAGCCAACCATAATGCCGGACTTGGTGAACATGTTCGGATCGATCTCTTTGACTTTTTGTAGCAAGCGGATCGAATGGAAATAGCGTGCGCCTGGACGAACAGTCAGATAGTTTGATGGCACCGTTTCCAGATTGTGGTTGAACACGTCAGGCTTTGCCGCAACCACCTTTTCCATTGCGCCTTCTTTGCGCAAGAAATCGGGGGTCAGCACTTCAATGGTGGTGCCTGGCGACACTTCGCGCACCGCTTGAATGACTTCAACGAAATGCTGTGCGCCGCCATCTGAAAGATCATCACGATCAACTGAAGTGATCACCACGTGTTTTAGACCCAAGGTCTTGACTGTGTTGGCCACATTCATTGGCTCATTTGGGTCTAGGGCGGTCGGCAGTCCTGTGCGTACGTTACAGAATGCACAAGCGCGTGTGCAAATCTCACCCATGATCATCATGGTCGCATGCTTTTTATCCCAACATTCACCAATGTTCGGACAACCCGCTTCTTCACACACGGTAACAATTGAATTGTCTTTTACGATCTTGCGTGTCTCTACATAACCTTTAGATCCGGGCGCTTTCACCCGAATCCAAGCTGGCTTACGCAAGACTTCTGTGTCCGGGCGATTTGCCTTTTCAGGATGGCGTGGACGCGCCTTATTCGTATTGTCAACCAAAGTCACCACAGCGGGATGCTCCTTTGTCGGATCAGCGAAAACGGCCCCAAATTGAGGCCGCTATTTTGCCCTATATATTGAGTGCTTGATCGTAAGCGTCAAGGACACTCTCTTTCATCATTTCGGACAATGTGGGATGTGGGAAGATTGTATGCATCAATTCTTCCTCAGTCGTTTCCAAATTCATTGCAACAACAAAGCCTTGAATGAGTTCTGTTACTTCTGCACCAACCATATGTGCACCAAGCAACTCGCCGGTTTTCTTGTCAAAGATCGTTTTCACCAAGCCCTCAGGCTCACCCAAAGCAATCGCCTTGCCATTGCCCATGAAGGGGAAACGCCCTACCCGAATGTCACGACCTGCCGCTTTTGCAGCCTTTTCGGTCAAGCCAACGCTCGCAACTTGCGGATCACAATAGGTACAGCCCGGAATTTGGTTTTTGTTCATTGGGTGAACATCTTTGCCAGCAATCTTTTCGATGCACATGACGCCTTCGTGCTCGGCTTTATGAGCCAACATCGGCGCGCCCGCTACATCACCAATCGCATAAATGCCATCGACGTTGGTTTTGCAATATCCATCAATTGAGATGAACCCGCGCTCTGTCTTAACGCCAACAGCTTCAAGCCCAATGTTTTCAACGTTGGCCATAACACCAACCGCAGAAATCAGCTTTTCAGCTTCAATAACTTGGCTTTGCCCGTCTTTAAGTTCCACATGGGCCTTTACGCCGCTGGCAGAATTTTCAACTTTGGCTACTTTGGCTTCAGTCAAAATCTTAATACCACGCTTTTCGAGCCTCTTTCGTGCGTGGGCTGAAATCTCTTCATCTTCAACCGGCATGATTTGGCTCATCAATTCAACAACCGTCACATCCGCGCCCATTGACGCGTAGAACGAAGCGAATTCAATCCCGATTGCGCCAGACCCCATAACCACCAGAGATTCTGGCATTTCTTGTGGCACAAGCGCTTCAAAGTAAGTCCAGATGTTTTTGCCTTCAGGTTCAATACCCGGCAGCACTCGAGGACGCGCGCCCGTTGCGATAATGATGTGTTTTGCGGTATAAGTGCCGTGTGGCAACACGCCTTTTGGCGCAGGCACGGAAGGCTCCATCACAGGTTTTGATGATGGTCCGACTTTGACTTCACCCGGCTTGGTGATTTGTGCTTCACCCCAAATAACGTCAATCTTGTTCTTTTTCATCAAGAACCCAACGCCATTGTTCATTTGTTTGGCGATTTGGCGTGAGCGTTTCACAACGTCTGAGATTTCAAACGTGAACTCACCAGCTTTCAGTCCAAAGTTTTTCGCATGGCCCATGTGAGAATAAATTTCAGCGCTACGCAGCAGTGCTTTTGTTGGGATACATCCCCAGTTAGAGCAAATCCCTGCCAAGTGTTCGCGCTCAACAACGGCTACTTTCATGCCCAATTGCGCGCCGCGAATGGCTGCAACATAACCACCTGGTCCGCCGCCGATAACGATCACATCATACTGATTTGCCATGTTCTTTTCCTTATCTTTGACGCCCAACAATTATTGGATCGACAATAATTCTCTTACAATTGGTGCAAGGCCCACGCCAATTGCACGTGTATTCGCTATGTCCAGATGCACGCCATCTGCAGGGTCAATTCGTGCGACACTAGCCGCATCAAAGAGCGCAACTTGTTCGCGCTCACATATTTGGGCGTAATTGGCAGCATATTCCTTGGACAAGTCACCGGCCCCTGCCATCACGTCGTTAAACAGCTGGTCGGCCCCTGTTCCAACATATGGCGGGGACACAACAAGTATCTTTGGTACATGGTGTCCAGGTTTGTAGCTGAACGTTTTCACAATGTTGATCAGCCGCGCAATGCCCATCGCAGAACCTGCTGCATTCCCACAAATGTGCGAACGCATGTCGTTGGTGCCCAAGAAAATGATCACCAAATCTAGCGGTTCGTGTGTCGCCAATAACATCGGCAAAGCTTTTGATCCATTGCGCTCTGTAGGAATTGAATAATCGTCAAAAATCGTTGTGCGACCATTCAACCCTTCAGCGAAAAGGCGTGCTTGCCCACCCAGTTCTGTTGCAAGAACATTTGGCCAGCGATCCTTGAATGGATGACGGCCGCCGGTCACAGCGTCCGCCCCCCAAGTCAATGAATCCCCAAAGGCAAGCACGTTTTTCATGTTTTGCTTACGCCAGCATCATCACAGGTGTTTCGATCAGTTGCTTGAACACACCAAGCTCCTCAGCACCCAGCACGCCATCAACAACCCGGTGATCGCACGACAAGGTTACGGTCATGAAATTGCCAACAGTGATTTCACCGCTTTCAACAACAACACGCTCTTCGCCAGCGCCAACAGCCAGAATTGTCCCATGCGGTGGGTTAATCACAGCCTGGAAGTTCGTAATGCCGAACATGCCAAGGTTTGAAACAGAGCTGCCGCCACCTTGATATTCATGTGGCGCAAGTTTTTTCGATTTTGCCCGCTTGGCCAAATCTTTCACTTCAGCTGAAATCTCGCGCAGTGACTTAGTCTCTGCTTTGCGCACGACCGGTGTGAACAGCCCCCCAGGCACAGAAACAGCAACCGCAACATCCGAATGGTGATGCTTCAATGTATGCTCACCTGCCCAAGATGCATTTGCGTCAGGCACTTGGTTCAATGCCATTGCCCAAGCTTTCATGATGAAATCATTCACCGAGAGCTTGAATTCAGGACGACCGTTTTCGTCTTTCTTGGCTGTCGCATTAATCCGCGAACGCGCTTCAAGCAAATCGTCAAGTCGAACATCCATACTGATATAGAAGTGCGGAACCGTTTGCTTTGCTTCCGTCAAACGAGCGGCAATAACCTTGCGCATGCCGTCGTTCGCCACCAAGTCATAGCTACCTTCTTCATAAAGCGCGATCACTTGGCTATCTGCCATGCCACTCGAAATGGCCGGTGCAGAGGCCGAGGCGCTTGGTGCCGCAGTCGGCACGCCCTCGCGCATGGCTTTTTCAATATCGCGTTTTACGACCCGGCCTTTTGGACCAGTGCCAGCAAGAATGCTCACATCGATATTGGCATCTGCCGCCAAGCGACGTGCCAAGGGCGAAGCAAAGGTGCGCTCGCCGCTTGCTTTTCGCACTGGCGCTGCTGCAACCGGCGTTGGTGCCGCAGGGGCTTGT
>NZ_CAKZPW010000103.1:0-11968 GCF_937139385.1 uncultured Maritalea sp.
TAGGGCGACTTGGGCGGCCGCTTCTGCACTGATTTCGCGTTCCGAGGCAAGATCAGAGGAAAGCGAGGCGATCTGTCCGTCTTTTTCTGAGGTGCCCACGCCAAGACCGGCCAATTGTTGGCTGAGGCTGTCGCGTTGTGCTTCTGCACCTGAAAGGGAAGCCGACAGGGAAGCGATTGTGGTTTCCAGGTCCTCTGAATTGGTGCGTTCTAGCTGCAGCAATTCGGTCAATTCAGCGATTTGGCTGTTGAGGCGCGTGAGGGCGCTATCTTTGCCCAAGATTTCTTGGCTCAGGAAAAATTGCGCCAGCATGAACACGGACAATAGGAAAATAATGACCAGCAATAGGCTGGCCATCGCATCCACGAACCCGGGCCAATAGTCTTGGCGTGCTTGCCGTCTTGCGCGCGCCATATCCTATTTGCCCTTGGTGCGTGGGTTTGGTTTGTCTGGCGTTTCTTCTTGCTCAACACTTTTGAGCAATGCGTCCACCAGCTCGCGCATTTTTTGGTTATTTGCGCCCTGATCGGTGATGTGGGTGCGCAAGTCATCTTGCTGTTGCCGGATAATTTTAGTCAGCCCGTCCAGTCCGTGGGCCAATTCGGCCATGGCGCGAATGGCGTTTTGGGATGACGAGGAATTTTGCATGGTGGCGCCCAATTGTGCGACCATTTCTTGCATGCCCGCACCATCAAGCCCCATTTGATCCACCTGCATTTGGGTCATGGGGTGGTCAAGTTCGGTCATTGAAGACATCCAATCTTCAAGATCGGTATAAAATGCATTTTGCGCTTGGCCCGCTTGCAGGTCCAAAAAGCCCAAAATCAGGGAGCCCGATAGACCGAAGAGGGATGAAGCAAAGGCCGTGCCCATGCCAGATAGGGGGGCTTCAAGTCCGTTCTTCAAATTTGAGAACAAGTTGCCACTATCCCCGGCGGTAATGTCGAGTGATTTGATCACGTCGCCAACCGAGCCAACGGTTTGCAGCAAGCCATAGAATGTGCCCAGCAGCCCAAGGAAGACCAAAAGACTGGTGAGATAGCGCGAAGTGTCTTTGGCTTCGTCCAAGCGGTTGCCCACTGAATCCAAAATGGAACGCAGTGAAGCGGGGGTGATCATGGTCTCCCCCAAGTTGTCACGCAAAATCACGGCGACGGGCAGAAGCATTTTAGGCTGCCGACGATTCGCATCCATTTGCCCGGACTGCAGTGAATTCACCCACTGAACTTCTGGGAATAGGCGCATAACTTGCAGGAACGACAGGATGATGCCGATCCCCAATGCCGCCAAAATTACGATGTTAATGAAGGGGTTGGCCCAAAAGGCTTCCACCAGTTGAGGCGCAATGATAACCGCCACCATGCCAACGATTATGAGGAAGATGATCATCTTCACAAGATAAATGGTTGGACTTGCAAGATGATATGGATCGTATGACTGCGCCATTAACGACATTTCCCTCAGATCGATTGCTCCCAACTTGCGATTCTAGTCAGTGCAGTTGAGCCTGACAATATTTAAATCGAATTGTTGTGGTATTGTTGTGGCGGGCGCGGGTGGTTGGCAATTATTCTTGCCTGCGCAACCGCAAATACTCCTTAAGCCCATCATCTCGCAGCGCATCTTCGATGAAGTCTTCTGGATCGGACGTGAAGGCCTGATACAACTTAAAGTGCTGGGTGTTGCGATAGCTTGTTTCGCTAATGCCGCTTTGGGTGATTTCTAGGAGCCGAGCGTTAGGCAGTGCCATGAGGATAGGTGAGTGGGTTGCCATTATCACCTGTGAATTTGCGCGTTCTTGAATGTTATTTAGAATGCGCAATAGTTCGAGTTGGCGCTGGGGGGAAAGGGCGCTTTCGGGTTCGTCCATAAAATATATGCCTTGCCGTGCCATGCGTTCTTCAAACAATCGGATGAAACCTTCGCCATGGCTCGCTGACAAGAAGTCAGCAAATGGGCTGGCCACCTCATCCAAATATCTCGCAACAGAAAAAATGTTTCTGCCTTGAAAAACCATCCGGTTGTAACCTTGGGCAACCAACTTACGCGGAGGACCTCTTTTAAAAGCGCCCCGCTTTTATCAATCGCTTTCCTGTGGTCCACCGCAGCATGGTCTTTGCTGCCACCAGCTTCATCATAACCGCTATGCGCTGCTATGGCTTCAATCAGGGTAGATTTGCCTGTGCCGTTTTCACCAACAATGATGGTGACAGGTGTTGTAAAGTCTAGCTCGAACTCACGGTCCTGCAGCCAAGGCAAGTCATAAGGGTAGCCTGTTTTGTCTACCAATTGATCGGCCATAAGTGAGACGCGCTTTAAATAAGGTGCTGGTAGTTTTGTGCCAGTTTTTCGACGCATGGGACTACTTTAAAGAATAGTTCTGATGAAAATTGCAAAATGTATTGGCTTATGCATGCATGTTTCCGGTACGATTTTCAACAAGAATGCCCCAATAATTCTGCCGCGGCTCCCAGAATACCAAACGCTCCCAACTTGCGAATTTGGTCAGTGCAGTTGAGCCTGACAATATTTAAATCGAATTGTTGTGGCGTACGTTGGGTAGCATTGGTTATTGTTGGGCCCTTAGGTCCAGCATGAGTGCATACTTGGCGTTTTTGGTTGCCTATTTACTTGTTCAGTTTGAATGCCTAGTAGAGTTGAATGACTTGCATAAAGACAGTTTCATTTGATGCTGATCAAACATTGTTTGATTTTCAACGCACATTGGAAGATGCTTTAAACGCAGTTTCGGCGTTTCTATATGATGACTTTGGCTTGCAGATTTCAGCTCAAGTCCTGAGAAGCACTCGGGACGAGATATACGAACAAAGCCGTGGGCACGCTATGGAAATGTTGACGATCAGACGATTGTCATTCCAGCGCGTTTTGGTAGGTCACCCCGATTGCGACATGATCGTAGAGCAGGCGATGCAGCTGTTTGAAGATGTTCGGTTTGGCACGGTTTATTGGTATCCCGATACGCGGGAAGTTTTGCGCCAACTGAAAGAGCAGTTCCAATTGGTACTTATAACCAATGGCAATTCTGATCCAGAACGCGCTGGGCTTGAAGGTGTTTTTGATCATATTCTGTTGGGCGAAAAATTCTCTTTCAAGAAACCGGATCCACGGATTTTTCATGAGATGTTCAAGCGTGCCAAAGTTCAAAATCCCGCAACGGTTTGCCATGTGGGCGATTCTTTGGCGCATGATGTTAAGGGTGCTAATGGGGTCGGTGCCGTTTCTGTATGGTTCAACGCAGAGGGCCAATCCAACAAAACCGATATTGTGCCAAACCACACCATATCCAGCATGTCGGAGTTGACCGAACTGCTTTAGCTTTTCCAACACAAGTGACTAAGCGAAGTTGGTTAGTTCTGGCACGCCCCGAGAATAGGCGTGCCGCTACATTGTTTCGTTGCCTATCGGTGTCAGCGGCAGCCGTTGCGATGAAACACCGCATTGAGCTTTTTAAGCGTGCTGTCTGCTGACGCGCTGGTGATGTCTCCGACAAGACCGTCAACGGTATGGGCGGTTTGATCGGCCTTATTATCCGCAAGTAGAGCACCAAAAGTGCCTATGAAGCTATCTGCATCGGCATCTTCTTTTGCCTGCTGGGCCCGGCCGATTTCGCGGGCCAATTCTGTGCAGCTCATTTGTTCTGGCGGAATAGCATGTAAGCTGCTTGAACTGCAGGCGCATAGCCCCAACGTGGCAGCAATTGGTAGTGCTTTTAGTGATAGTTTCAACATTAGAAGTTGCTTTCATGTCTTGACGTTACTTCAGGCGTGAGATGCTTTGATTAAAGAGTATCGAGCCATTTGGTGATGTGGTCCAAAACCTCTTCAGCAAAGGTGATTTCGATCTCTTCATATTCAGAAGGCAGACCCGTTTCGGTTGGCTGGAAGAGGTGGTTCAGTCCGGCAAACACATGGACTTGGGACCTTGCGTTGCTGAGTAATTTACGCATAACAGGGGCTTCTTCTTTTGCCGAAACCTGCAGGTCTTTGTCGCCAAAAAGGGCAAGAACTGGACCATCGAATGCCCGTAGGTTTATCTCTGGTTTGTGTGTTGCGTATTCCAATCCCCATGGCCCAGCAAAAGACTTCAAAATGTCTTCAAGTTCGTTTTTCGGCAAACCAATTGAAAGCATGAATGCAGATAGTTCCCGGTGAATTTCTTTAATGGGCTTTTGTTGGGCAATTATCTTGTTGCCTTCGAGGTAGTCGCTGACAGCTTTTTTAATCACTTCATCACTTTGCCCTTCAGCGCGCAGAGTATCAGCTGTTTGGGTTGCTAGGACGTCTGAAAACGAACGGGCAGGCCCTGCTGCAAATATCATAAATGCGGGGTCTACGAGCCTTGCAGCAGCGGGCGCAATGTAACCACCTTCTGAATGGCCAAAGAAACCAATGCCTGCGGGGTCTATCTCCGGTTGAGATGCTAAGAAACGAAAAGCGCCGGCGGTGTCATTTGCAAAGTCGGTCAGGGTTGCGGTTTCAAAGTTCCCGGTGCTTTCGCCAAAGCCGCGATCGTCGAAGCGCAGAACCGCGTAACCCGCACGTGTTAAGTGGTCAGATAAAACAAGGAAATGGCGATGATCAGCCAACGCTTCATCGCGGTCTTGTGGCCCCGAACCTGAAATCAGCACAAGCGCTTTATGCGGGCCTTTGCTCTCTGGCATGGTGAGCTCGCCAGCCAGCGTTACACCGGGGCCGCCAGCAAACTGGACGGTTTCGATTTTATAGGGGCGGTCAGTTGGGTCTTGGGGACGTCCAGTGAGACCAAGTGCCGCAAAGCATGCAGAAAGTAGCAGAGCCGCGCTACAGCCAGCTATCAAAGCAAGCGCACCCTTGATTGATATGGGTCGAACCATATTTTTTTGTGGGGTGGCGAGTTTTATTGCAGTTTGTTTGTCCGGGTTTGGTTGGACTTTGCGGGTAGAACGAGATAACACTTTTGGTCTCCTAACATCTCATAACGAGGTCAGGAATTGCAGGTTAAACTCAGCTCGTCGTCTCATTGTGCCCATTCGGACAGTTTTTTCGATAAGCGGAAGGCGTGTGCCCGGTCACTTTCTTAAACGCCATATAAAATGAAGAGCGGGAATTGAACCCTACATCATAGGTGATCGCCAGCACTGAAGCTTCAGAGTGCGCGAGTAGGTGTTTTGCATCTTCAATCCGGTAGCTGTTTACAAAATCAAAGAAGTTCTGGTTCATCACCGTGTTGAGGGTCTGCGAAATGTAATTCGGAGAAGCGCCAACATGTTGGGCCAAATCCCAAAGGGATAGATTTGGATTTTTATGCAGTTGTTCATCGCGCATGGCGGCACGGAGTCTGTTTTCAATACGCTCTAGCGCGTCCGCTGTCAGCGCTGAGTTTTCGTATTTTCGATTTTCTTGTTCTGCTTGGAAGTTGTCGTCATTGTTTGCAACGAGTGCAGGGCGCTGCCGCAATCCCCAAAATGCAGCGGTGCAAAACAACGCGAAACCCGCAACGCTGTACAGAACTGGAGAAAACAAAGCCTCATATATCCCGAGGAGGGCCAATAACCCCTGCAATTGGACCAGCCAAAACACAAAAGAAAACAACCCGATGACGATGATCCAGTTCAGTTCATGCTGCTCTGTGCTCGCGTAAACGTCCTTTAGTTGCTGCCGATAGTGCAATAGTCGACGTACGACCAAAACGACATAGATCGCCAATTGGACGTAGGCTGTAAGCTCTAGAATGCCGACAAAAGCGAAAACCGTGATGGCCCAATCTGAAATCGATGTGAGGTCGTCCCTAAGCATTGCGGTTTGCATGTCGAATGGCACGAACCACAGCGCCAACCCTGCAAGCCCTGCAAGGCTGGGTAACACCATGTGGATGGATAAATAGTTGGGACGGTTTTGATTATTCGACGTCAAAACATGGACATAGAGCCAAAAGCTAGGAGCGAGAGAGAGGGACGAAAACAGACTAAGTGGAAGGAACGATAAATCAGTGTGTTGAAACTGGGCAAGTTCTAACGCGCGTTCTATGGCTGATGGCAAATTGTTCAGGGCCACGAACAGCAAGAACAACGAAAAGCTTCGATAAACTTTTTGAAACCGAGATTGCGCCCAGCAAATCACAGCGCCAAACAGGGCAATCGCAATCGTTGCAATGGCGGTGATTTCACTGATAACGGCATCCATGTCAAATCTTTACTTAGTTTGCCGGTGTGTTCCAGCAACGTTTGCACAATTGGACAGATTTGAACCGCTGCGCGTGAACAAAAAGGGCCCCGGCAGAATGCCGAGGCCAATATTAATTCTAAAAACGAACTGGGCCTAGACCGTTTTCAGCGCCTTAAGCAATTTGCCGTGCACTTTTTCGTTGCCAGCAAGCACAGAACCGCTTTCGGGCTTAATTTCTTTGCCGTTGATGTCGGTTACGGTGCCACCTGCTTCGCGGATCATCAGCATGCCCGCTGCAATGTCCCATGGCTGCAGGCCTGTTTCCCACATCAGGTCAAAGCGCCCAGCGGCAACCCATGCCATATCAAGCGCTGCAGAACCTGTGCGGCGGATGCCTGAAACTGTTGGGTTCAGCTTTGCAACTTCTGCGATGGTTTTTGTGTCTTCTGCGGTGCGGCCGGTGTGTTTGATGCCGGTCACAGCTACACAGTCCGCCAAATGGTTGCGGCCTGCAACGCGCAAGCGACGGTTGTTTACATAAGCACCTGATCCGCGTTCTGCTGTGAACAGCTCTTCGGTGATCGGGTTGTAAATAACGCCAGCAACCATAACGCCATTGCGCTCAAGGCCAATGGAAACAGCAAAGGCTGGGATTGAGTGCAAGAAATTGGTGGTGCCATCAAGCGGATCAACAATCCAGCGGTGTTGGCCGTCGGTGCCTTCAATGGCGCCGCGCTCTTCCATCAAAAAAGAATAAGATGGGCGCGAGCGGTAGAGTTCTTCAAAAATCACTTCTTCAGCGCGTTGGTCCGCAGCGGAAACGAAATCCGCCGGTCCTTTACGCGAAACTTGTAGGTTTTCAACTTCACCAAAATCGCGTTTGAGTGAACGCGCGGCCTTGCGGGCCGTTCCGGTCATGATGGTCAAAAGGGCAGATTGTGCCATGACATATTAGCCTTAATTTTGGTAGCGATTATTCAGCGCGTTTTGAATAGGTGACTTCGGTGGTGTCGACGACGATTTTTTCGCCTTCGCCAACAAATGGTGGCACCATAACTTTTACGCCATTTTCCAGCAGCGCTGGTTTGAATGAGTTGGCAGCGGTTTGGCCTTTAACAACGGGCTCAGTTTCCTTGACTTCCAATGTCACAAACTGGGGCAATTTAACGCCAAGTGGTTTGCCTTCATAGCTTTCCACTTCAATCATCATGCCGTCTTGCAAGAATGCGGCGCGGTCGCCAACAAAGTCTGCTTGCAATTCAAGCTGCTCATAGCTTGCCATATCCATGAAAACCAACTCGTCGCCTTGTGCATAAAGGAACTGATATTCTTTTTGTTCAAGCTGCACGCGCTCAACGGTTTCTGCAGCGCGGAAACGTTCGTTCAGCTTGGTGCCAGATACGATGTCTTTTAGCTCAACCTGCGCAAATGCGCCGCCTTTGCCAGGCTTTACACTTTGTGTTTTCACTGCAACCCACAGGCGATCTTGGTGCAAAATTACATTGCCGGGGCGGATTTCGTTGCCGTTCAGTTTCATCTTTGTTGATCTTTCGAGATTGGTCGTATTCTTGCGTTCGCCATACCTCAGGCTTGCACGCAAAAGCTGTTGGCCTGCCTTTTGCCTTAATATTGGGTTTTGCGCAAGGCTATTGGGTGTTTGCGGGTGTGGATTGGGCCGTAAATGCTTAACGGGCCGGCCAGTCGCGCGCCTGCTTTTCGGCTTTTTCTATGTCCGCTTGGGAAAGGGGCAATAGCATTTCTGCCAAAATTTTGTCATCCAACCCCTGCATGCGGGCCAAGGCGCGCCATTTTGCGGCCCCAATGAGATCTTTTTTCACGCCGCTGCCGGTGGCCAACATGCGACCAAACCGGGCTTGACCCACCGGGTTGCCCAGGTCTGCCGCCTTTTTGTACCATAGGGCGGCATTTTCTAGATCAAGTGGAACGCCTTTTCCTTGTACCAAATAGGTCGCATATTCAACCATGGCGGGCACATTGCCATTGTCTGCGGCGAGCCCAATATAATAAACGCCTTCGTTCAGGTTTGGTGCAACCCCAGCTCCGGCAATTAGCACGTTGCCATAGTCATATTGTGCATCAGCAATATTTGCATCAGCCGCCTTTTTGAACAGTTCAGCAGCACGGCTCAGATTTGGCTCCACAAAGCGGCCTTCAACGTGCAATTGTGCCAAATTATAGATGGCGGGCAAAATGCCACCGGCGGCTGCTTTTTTGGTGAGGTCGGCGGCTTTTTGCCGGTTTTTGGGTACACCCAATCCGTTTTGATAAAGAAGAGCCAATTGAAAAGAGGCGTTCAGGTCGCCATTTTTGTCTGCAAGGGCATACCAAGAAGAGGCGCGGGCATGGTTTTGTGGCACGCCCAACCCTTTGGCATAAAGTTCGGCGATGAGTGTTTGTGCCGCGGCATCATCGTTTTGCGCACGCGGCAGCGCCAGCGAAAGGGCTGTTAAATAGTAGCCTGTCTGAAAAGCGCCGTAGGCCGCGTCGATTTTTTTGCGCGGACCAAGGACCGAACGTGAAATATCTGCAGCTTCTTTGGCTTGTTGCTCCGCGGTGGCGTCTTGTGCATTTACTAAGGGAACAAACGTCACTGCGCACGCACCCGATAAGGCGAAAGCAAAAAAGGTGCGCAAAAGGTGACGATTTTTTCGCATCTATTCAGCGGCTCCCAAAATCTGTTTTAGCCGTGTTGCTGGGTCTTGGGCAGACCAGACGTTTTCGCGCAGTGCGCGGAACTCAAAACGGACCTTGGTATCTGTCTGTTCGGGGTCGAACCCAACGGCTGGAATTTCCATGGTTTCTGCCCACCAATCGGCCAGCTCTTCTGGTGTAAATTCGTCAGCCGCTTTGCTTGGAGCCAAGTGGCCGAAGAACACATAGTCTACGTTCAACTCCCCTTTGGTCATGGCGTCATGTTTTGAATGGATGCCACCCGCGCCAACAATAGAAGCCGGTTTTAGGCTTTTGACGGCGTTGAGAATCTCTTTTGCCGCGCCAGTCATATGCACGCCATCAGCGCCCAACTTGTTGACCGCCTCCGGCATATTATCCAAAAGCGCAGCCGCGCCTGCATTTTGAGCGATCGGGATCAGTGCTTTGGCGACCTCTAAATATGCATCGTCTTCTCGCTCGCCGCGCTGGATCAACACGGCCGCAACTTCTGTGCCCTTAAGGACGGATTGAAGAGTGGATGCAAATGCCGGTTCAGCGTCTGGCGGGGTAATGAGATAAATCTGCGCGCGCATATTGGTCCTTAGAAATTGTATGTGCCTAATGGCCTGTAATTTGGGCAGAAAATAGATAGAGTGCAAGTATTTGCAACACGAAATAAAAACGGCGTGCAAGAGAGCCCTACACGCCGCTTAGAATAATTGCAAAGTTGGTTCGCAAATTAACTGATTTTAGGGTCCAATTCGCCGCTTGCATAGCGGTTGGCCATGTCTGCCAATGGGATGATGCGACCGATTTTGCCCGCTTGACCGGCTGTGTTGAACTGCTCAAGGCGTTCGATGCACAATTTGGTCATGGCTTCACGCGCTGGTTTTAGATATTTGCGCGGGTCAAATTCACCTGGGTTCTCTTGCAAGATGCGGCGGATCTGGCCAGTCATTGCCATACGGTTATCGGTGTCGATGTTGATTTTGCGCACACCGTTTTTGATGCCGCGCTGAATTTCTTCAACAGGCACGCCCCAAGTTTGTGGCATTTCGCCGCCAAACTCATTGATGATGTCCTGCAAATCTTGGGGCACAGAAGAAGAGCCGTGCATGACCAAATGCGTGCCGGGCAGGCGACGGTGAATTTCTTCGATCACATGCATGGCCAAAATATCGCCATCCGGCTGGCGGGTGAATTTGTAAGCGCCGTGTGAAGTGCCCATGGCAATGGCAAGGGCATCAACTTTGGTTTCATGGACAAATTTTACGGCTTCGTCGGGGTCCGTCAAAAGCTGTTCGGTTGACAATTTGCCATCAAAACCGTGCCCGTCTTCTTTTTCGCCTTCGCCCGTTTCAAGGCTACCCAAAACACCCAATTCGCCTTCAACCGAAATACCGCCCAAATGTGCGGTGTCGGTCACCTTTTTTGTCACGCCAACGTTATAGTCCCAATCAGCAGGCGTTTTGCCGTCTTCTTCAAGCGAGCCATCCATCATCACCGATGTAAAACCGGATTGAATGGCGGTCATGCAAGTGGCCGGGCCATTGCCGTGATCTAAGTGGATACAAACAGGGATATGTGGGTAGATTTCAATGATCGCGTCCATCATGCGCTTTAGCATCACATCGTGCGCATAAGAGCGTGCGCCGCGGGATGCTTGGATGATGACAGGAGAATCTGTTTTGTCCGCTGCCTCGGCAATCGCCAAAGCTTGTTCCATATTGTTGATGTTGAAAGCTGGAACGCCGTAGCTGTGTTCAGCAGCATGGTCGAGCAATTGACGAAGGGTGATGCGGGCCATTTATAATGTCTCCAAAAATGCGTGAGATTTGGGAGTTTTCTGGCCCTTCGGGCGATTTTTGTCGAGTTATACTTTGGAGTGATAAAGGTATCTTTTTGGTCTTTGTTTGCTGGCGTAAGTCATTGATATATAACGATGTGTCTTGCAGACCTGACGCTAACCATAGTTGTGGAATGTGGGACGGCTAGGGCCAATTGGTGAATTTGGTGCCAATTCAAGGCCTTGAAACAAAGAAATTGCGCCCAATTTCAGTTCCACAATTGGTTTTTGACACAATGGTGCAGGGCAACTGCAAAAGGTGAGGGCAAATGAGCGACACAATGCAAGCGATAACCAGCCGCGCATATGGTGGGCCCGAAGTGATGAGGCTTGAACAGGTTGAGCGTCCGGTCCCAAGTGATGATCAAGTGTTGATTAAAGTCGCAGCTTCTTCGGTGAATCCATATGATTGGCATTTTTTGCGCGGCAGTCCGTTTTTCATTCGATTGGCGGCCAGTGGCCTGTTTAAACCAAAGAATGTGGTTTTGGGTGCAGACGTTGCTGGCGTGGTGGCCGGGGTGGGGCGCAATGTTAAAAAGCTTAAAGTCGGCGATGAAGTTTTCGGCGACATTGGTGCCGCAGCCTTTGCGCAATATGCGGTTGCAAAACCCGAGAAATTGGCGCTGAAACCGAAAGAAGTTTCATTTCTCGATGCAGGTGTTGTTGGCATTGCCGGTCTGACCGCTTTGCAAGCGGTGCGTGATTGGGGCGAAGTCAAGGCTGGGCAAAAAGTGCTGGTCAACGGTGCTTCTGGGGGCGTGGGTACATATGCGGTGCAGATCGCAAAAGCGTTAGGCGCTGAGGTGACGGGCGTGTGCAGCACACCAAATGTGGCGCTGGTTAAAAGCCTTGGCGCAGACCATGTAATTGACTACAAAAAAGAAGATTTCACCCAAAACGGCGTCGCTTATGATGTGATTATCGATTTGGCCGCAAACCGATCAATTTCGGACACAAAACGCGCGATGGCCCCGGTGAGTAAATGGGTGTTGGTTGGCTTTAATCTCAAGAACATGTTGATGGGTGGTTTATTTGGCCGTTGGCTGTTTTCAGAAATGGGCAAAGCATTTGTTTTAAAAGTCGCGGAAGTGACGTCTGAGGACCTTGAAACACTTGGTGCAATGCTGGCTTCGGGGGAAATCCGCTCAGTGATTGATCGCGCCTATCCGCTCAAGGACACGCCGATTGCGATTGAATATATCGAGACCATGCGGGCTAAGGGCAAAGTGGCGATTGAGATTGAATAGAATGTGCTCGCCGCGTTGGCGGCTTTTCTTTGTGACCA
>NZ_CAKZPW010000104.1:0-4447 GCF_937139385.1 uncultured Maritalea sp.
CGCTGATGCTTAAAGCCAGCTGGGGCGGTGGTGGCCGTGGCATGCGCACCATTCGCGATGAAAAAGCGGTGCGCGGAGAAGTTGAAGAGGCCAAACGCGAAGCAAAAGCAGCATTTGGCAAAGACGAGATGTATTTTGAAAAGCTGGTCGAGCGTGCTCGCCATGTAGAAGTGCAGTTGATTGGCGATAGTCACGGCAATTTGGTGCATTTGTTTGAGCGCGATTGCTCTGTGCAACGCCGCAACCAAAAAGTGGTTGAACGCGCGCCAGCCCCTTATTTGAGCGAAGAAGTGCGCGACGCGCTTACAGGTGCTGCGATTAAACTGGGCAATTCAACCGGCTATCGCGGTGCGGGCACGGTTGAGTTTTTGATGGATGCGGACAGCGATGCGTTCTATTTCATCGAAGTAAACCCGCGCATTCAGGTCGAGCATACGGTTACTGAAGAAGTGACCGGCATTGATATTGTTAAGGCGCAAATCCGCATCGCGGAAGGCGCTGCAATTGGCGATAAAGACAGTGGTGTGCCAACCCAGAAAAACATCAAACTCAATGGCCATGCGTTGCAGTGTCGGGTAACCACTGAAGACCCGGAAGAAAACTTTATCCCAGACTATGGCCGCATCACAGCCTATCGCGGTGCGACAGGTTTTGGGGTTCGGCTTGATGGGGGCACCGCCTATTCAGGGGCGGTGATCACCCGCTATTACGATCCGCTTTTGGAAAAGGTGACCTGTTGGGCGCAAACCCCTGAAGAAGCGATTGCGCGGATGGATCGGGCATTGCGCGAGTTCCGTATTCGAGGGGTGACAACTAACCTGAATTTCCTTGAGAACATCATCACGCACCCGTCTTTCCAAGACAATAGCTACACCACGCGCTTTATCGACAATACGCCTGAGCTGTTCAATTTCCCCAAGCGCCGGGACACCGCCACGAAATTGCTCACTTATGTGGCAGACGTTACGGTCAACGGGCACCCGGAAGTGAAAAACCGGCCCATGCCTCCGGCAGAAGCTGCGGCGCCAACGGTGCCAAAGTTTGAGCCTTTGACGGTTTTGGATGGCTCTCGTCAAATCCTTGAGCGTGAGGGACCAAAGGGTCTTGCGGACTGGATGAAGGCGCAAAAGCAAGTTCTGTTTACCGACACAACGATGCGCGACGGGCATCAGAGCTTATTGGCCACGCGGATGCGCACCAACGATATTACAAAGATTGCCAGTGCTTACGCGCATGGCATGCCCAACCTGTTCTCGCTTGAGTGCTGGGGCGGGGCGACATTTGATGTGTCGATGCGCTTTTTGACCGAAGACCCATGGGAGCGCCTGTCGATCATTCGCGATGAAGCCCCCAACATCCTAACGCAAATGCTTTTGCGCGGATCAAACGGGGTTGGCTACACCAATTATGCGGACAATGTGGTCAAATTCTTTGTTCAACAAGCGGCCAAAGGCGGGATTGATATTTTCCGCGTGTTCGATTGTTTGAACTGGGTTGAAAACATGCGCGTTTCAATGGACGCGGTGATTGAAGCCAATAAAGTCTGCGAAGGCGTGATTTGTTACACAGGCGACATGTTGGACCCAGATCGGGCGAAATATGACCTGAAGTATTATGTGGGTCTGGCCAAAGAACTTGAAGCGGCGGGCGCGCATGTTTTGGGCCTTAAAGATATGGCTGGTTTGTTAAAACCTGCTGCGGCGACAAAACTGATCTCAACTCTTAAAGAAGAAGTTGGCTTGCCCATCCACTTCCACACCCACGACACGTCTGGTGTTGCTGCGGCCACAGTGCTTGCAGCGGTTGATGCAGGTGTTGATGCGGTTGATGCAGCAATGGACGCATTTTCTGGCACCACGTCTCAGCCTTGTTTGGGCTCGCTTGCAGCCGCCTTGCGCGGTACAGAGCGTGATCCAGAATTTGATCCTAAAACCATTCGCGAAATCTCATTCTATTGGGAAGCCGTGCGTACACAATATCGCGCGTTTGAAAGCGATCTGCGCTCTGGTGCATCTGAGGTTTATTTGCACGAAATGCCCGGCGGTCAATTCACCAACCTTAAAGAGCAAGCGCGTTCATTGGGTTTAGAATCACGCTGGCACGAGGTGGCGCAAACCTATGCGGATGTGAACCAAATGTTTGGTGACATCGTTAAGGTAACCCCATCGTCTAAAGTGGTTGGCGATATGGCGCTCTCTATGGTGTCATCCGGGTTGAACCGGACAGATGTTGAAGATCCTGCGCGTGAAGTGGCGTTCCCAGAATCAGTTGTTGGCTTCTTTGCCGGCGATTTGGGCCAACCTCCGGGCGGGTTCCCTGCCGCACTGCAGGCCAAAGTGCTCAAGGGCAAAAAGCCAATGGACAAACGTCCGGGCGCTTATTTGGAACCTGTGGACCTTGAAGCCAAGCGCAAAGAAGTTGAAGAACTTACGGGCCACAAAATCAATGATTTTGAATTGGCTTCCTACTTGATGTACCCAAAAGTCTTTGTGGACTTTATGTCTGCACAAGACACCTATGGGCCAACATCTGTGTTGCCGACGCCGATCTATTTTTATGGGTTGGAAGCAAATGATGAAGCGCTGGTGGATTTGGCCAAGGGCAAAACCTTGGTGATCCAACTTGTTGGCAAAACCAAGCCAAACGAAAAAGGCATGGTGCGGGTGTTCTTTGAACTCAACGGCCAACCGCGCTCTGTCTCCGTGCCTGACCGCTCTATGGCGAGCGAAATTGTGGTGCGGCCAAAAGCTGAATTGGGCAACCCCTTGCATGTTGGTGCGCCAATGCCGGGCGTTGTTTCAACTTTGGCCGTTAAGCCAGGCCAAGAAGTTAAAGCGGGCGATGTTTTGCTGTCTATTGAAGCCATGAAAATGGAAACAGCCATTCACGCAGAAATGGATGGCGTTGTTGCCGAAGTGCATGTGCAACACGGCAATCAGATCGACGCGAAAGACTTGTTGGTGCGGTTTGAGGGCTAAGCCCTACTTCATCTTCATCTGTGAAAAACTAAAAACCGCCTCCATTTGGGGGCGGTTTTGTTTATGCACCTGCAATCCGATAATTTATCTACGCCGTTTGTGCTCTATGGTTTTTTGATAGGGCGCTTGTGATGTGTTTTGGGCGTTGCGATTTGTCGTGCTGATGCGCGGTAGGCGCGACACAATCCAAGAGACGGCGAATGAGACGATGACTACATCATCCACCCAGCCGATAACTGGAATAATGTCGGTGATCAGATCGAGGGGACTGATCAGGTAAACCACCGTCAGTACCGTGAGCACTTTGAGGTAGGTTGGCGTCAGCGGGTGCCAAAATGCATGCCAAAGGGTTGTGACTTCGCGCCTGAACCGGATTAGTCTTGTCATGATCATGTGCTGCTCCCTTTTTAACCCGCAGTGCCTATCGAATGTAACAGTGCTATTTATTTAAATAGGTCAAATGGCCGCATATTCAAGTCAGCGGCCCTTTGGTTGCGTGGATGCCATATTGGGCTTATATGCTTTGAGCAATATAGGAGAGATTATGTCCGCACCGATTGAGCGCAGAAATGCTGTTGGGGTGATGGTTGGCAATGTGATGGTGGGCGGCGACGCCCCGATTGTGGTGCAATCTATGACCAACACAGACACCGCCGACGTTGAAAAAACGGTTGCGCAGGTGGCCGATTTGGCCCGCGCCGGATCAGAAATCGTGCGCATTACTGTGGATCGGGACGAAGCCGCCGCCGCCGTGCCCCATATTCGGGACCGTTTGATGGCGCAGGGCATCGACGTACCTTTGGTGGGGGATTTCCACTATATCGGGCATACGCTTTTGGCCGATCACCCAGCTTGTGCTGAGGCGCTGGCGAAATACCGGATCAATCCGGGCAATGTAGGGTTTAAGGCCAAGCGCGATACGCAGTTTTCGCAAATGATCGAGATCGCCAATACTTACGACAAGCCTGTGCGCATCGGGGTGAATTGGGGGTCGCTCGACCAAGAATTGCTGACCAAACTAATGGATGAGAACGCCAATAACGGCTCGCCTTGGAGCGCGGCGCGGGTGCAACGCGAGTCGATTATGCAATCGTCCATTCTTTCAGCTGAGCGGGCGGAAGAGTTGGGCATGGGGCGGGATAAAATTATCCTCTCCACCAAAGTGTCAAACGTGCAGCACCTGATCGACGTTTATAAAGACCTTGCTGCGCGCTGCGATTATGCGTTGCATTTGGGCTTAACCGAAGCGGGCATGGGGAACAAAGGCATCGTCGCTTCGACAGCGGCTTTGAGTGTGTTGTTACAACAAGGCATAGGCGACACCATTCGCGTTTCATTAACGCCTGAACCTAACCAAGCGCGTACAGAAGAAGTGAAAATTGCCCAACAGATTCTGCAAAGCTTGGAGCTACAATCTTTCAAACCTGAAGTTACTGCTTGTCCCGGTTGTGGCAGAACCACCAGCGTAT
>NZ_CAKZPW010000105.1:0-6210 GCF_937139385.1 uncultured Maritalea sp.
TCGTTTATAGCGCGCAACAAGGTTGAGTTTCCAGATCCAGAAGAGCCAATGATGCCAACAATTTGGCCGCGGTCAACGGTCAGGCTGATGTCTTTGAGAACCTCTAAATCGCCATAAGACTTCTGAGCGTGGCGGATTTCGACGAATTTTATCTGTTCGTTCATGGTGATTTCCTAACTCAACGGGAGATGGCAATGCGGCGTTCAATCTTGCGCTGCACCCATTCCATTCCCAGGTTGATGGTATAATAAAACGCAGCCGCGAGCAGATAGAACTCAAACGGGCGATATGTCTTGCCGATCATGCGTTGCGCGGAAAGCGTCAACTCACTTACGCCGATCACTGAAACCAACGCGCTGTCTTTTAATAAAGCGATCATATTGTTGCCAATTGGGGGAATAACGTCGCGGACAGCTTGAGGAATAACCACTTTGCGCAAGGCTTGCCCTCGGCTCAAACCTAGCGTACGCGCGGCCTCCATTTGCCCTTTGTCTACTGCAAGAATAGCGGTCTGGATTAACTCAGAGTTATAGACAGCAAAGTGTAATCCAAGCCCAATGACCCCGGCAACGAATGCGGGGAGATCAATGCCGATTTGTACGAGCCCAAAGTAGATCAAAAAAAGCTGAAGCAGGAGCGGCGTGCCCATGAAAACCCACTCGATTAGGCGAAAGGGTTGTTTGATCAGCCATGGTGCATAAAGCGCGATTACGGCGAAAAAGATGCCAACAAAAAAGCTCAATAGTGCAGCGGCAACCGTGATGCCGATGGTCCATAGACAGCCCAATAACAGCACATCCATGTATTTTGGCAGAATAGAGAAATCCAGTCCCATCCGTTTATCCTTTTTCAGATCAAGTGATCTGCACTTTGCGGTCCAACCAAGTTACACCTCGGCCGGCCACATAGATGATGATCATGTAAAGAACGCCTGCGAGCAGGAACATTTCAAAGGGTTTGTACGTTGAGCCGATATAGCGCTGCGCGGTATAGGTGAGTTCAACGACAGAAATTGCGGCCACCAATGCAGTCGCCTTTATGAGCGCATTGATATTTACGCCGAGCGGGCGCACCATCAACCTAAGGGACTGTGGCAAGATCACTTTGTACATGGTCTGCCAGCGGCTCAACCCAAGCGTTCGTGCCGCTTCAGTTTGGCCCTTGTCGATGGAGATAATGGCACCACGGATCGTTTCGGTCATATAGGCGCCGGCATTGATGCCAAGGCCAATCACGCCGGCTTGAAACGCATCTAACTGAATGCCAATTTGCGGACCACCAAAGTATAAAATGAAGAGCTGTATTAGAGCTGGGGTGCCGCGGAACACACTGACATAGGCAGCACCAATTGCGCGCAGCACAACAAAGCGAGACAATCGTGCAAACGTCCCAAGTGCTCCAAGCGTCAAACCCAAAATTGCAGTGAGGACAGACAGAAGGATGGTCACCCATGCTGCTTCAAGAAAAAATGGATAGACCTTTTGCATCAGCTCAAAATCCATAACCTATCCTTTCGTTGATTGGGGCGACTGCCACCAATGCGCCGCCATAACTCGCGCCAAAACACATGTGCATGATCAAAGAGCAACCTGCTTGAGCTATTCTTCATTGTAAACGATCGCGCAAGCCATTTGCAGCAGCAATATAGAACCGATCAATTGTGCCCGCGACGCATCTACAAACGATGTCCCGCCGCAAACTGCGACGGGAGTTTTGCCAATAGAGTTAGCGGATGTCCGCACCGATCCATTTTTCGGCCAGCGCGAGGTAGGTTCCGTCTTCCATCATAGAATCCAAAGCCTTTTGCATTGCTTCGGCCAACGCTGGGTTTCCTTCACGGATGGCAATACCTGCACCAAACGGTTTTGTTTCAGGATCGTCAAACATTGCAAATTGCTGACCCTTTGCAGACATTGCAAGAATGGCGGCAATCGAATCGTTCACGATTGCATCAACTCGGCCGTTTTCCAGCTCAAGCAGTAATTCAGGCAGACCTTTGTAAGTGCTTATGCTGTAGCCCTTAGCGCGTGCCCAATCTTCGTGGGTTTCGCCAAGTGTTAGCCCAACTTTTTTACCATCCAAATCCGCAAGACTTTTGATATCAGAACCAGGTTTTGTGAAGATCGCGCGTTTGTCAGAATAGTATGGTCCAACAAAATCAACGACTTCATCACGCTCGGCGGTGATGGTCATTGAACCAACGATCGCATCATATTTATTTGCCAAAAGACCGCCAATAATACCGTCCCATGCCGTGGTGACGATTTCAGCTTCTAGACCCATGCGTTTTGCGATTTCTGTGCCGACAGCTGGATCAAAGCCAACAACTTGGTTCTCTTCGTTCACGAAGTTGAACGGAGGGTATGCGCCAGACATTGCGATGCGAATGACACCCTTTTCTTTTAGCGTATCCAGCTCTTCTGCAACAACTGGGGTCATCCCCATTGCGGCAAAACCAACTGCGGCTACTGCAAATTTCAAAAATGTACGACGAAAGGTCATGTTTTCTCTCCCTTGTTGATTTCACATTTGGCCGGCATTTGCCTACCCGATGTGTCGAATTTCAAAAAAGACACTTGCATGACGAACGATATCGCGCAAATAAATATATAACATCTTTAATATAGGTGAGATTTATGCATAACCCGTCACATCACCGCTTCCCTTGGAACCTAGACTGGAACTTGTTGCGTACGTTCATGGTTGTTGTTGAGCAACGTGGGATATCTAAAGCGGCCCATTTCTTGGGCTTAAAACAACCAACAATTTCATTTGCGCTGAAGCGATTGGAGCAGGTCACTGAACAAACTCTAATCATTCGTAAGCCAAATGAATTCACGGTTACCCGGGCGGGGCAAGTTCTTTACACTGAATGCGCAACAATATTTGGCGCGGTATCCCAATTGCCATCGCTTATGGATGTCGACAACACGGAACTTCGCGGACATTTGTCCATTGCCATCACCAGCCATGTGATCTCTGAGCATTTTGATGACTTTTTGGATCGATTTTCCAACGCACACCCCAACGTCACCTACTCATTTTCAGTCAGCGAAAGTGACGAGGTTGAGACCATGATTGCACAAAACCGCGCAAGTTTTGGCATTTGCCTGTTGTCAAAAATGCCGAAGAGCCTGGACGCCTTGGTTATTTATCGAGAGTACTTCGGGCTATATTGTGGTGCCCGCCACCCGCTTTTTAGTGTGAAGGACATTGACCCCAAGGCACTTGAAGGTGAGCCTTTTGTTGCCTTCCAAACCGAAGCCGAGGGTGGACCGCTTGAAGCAATCTCCCATCTACGTGCACGGCTGGGATTGGCCAACACTTGGCGAGGTGTTTCCTCTAGCCTGAATGAAATTCGGCGCATGATCATGTCAAACATTGGTGTGGGCGCCCTGCCCTTGCATGTGGCAGAGATGGACGTTGCCGCCGGGCACCTGCGCCAACTCCCCCCATATGACGACCTGCCGATGATTGACATTTACCTGATCAACAACCCTGCCCGCCGCAAATCCGACGCGGAGGCAATATTTCTTTCAGCGGTCGCAAAGGAGTTTTCAGCGATCGATATCTCAGAACGGACATACGCAACTACGCGTGCCAACAGTTAGCTTGAGATCGACCAGCGTGCGCCAGAAGCTGCTCCGAAGCATCTAAATCCAGTAAGGACGTGGGTGTGCGGCAATTTCTTAGGTGAAACACAATCGTTTCGTCCGGCCACACAACAAAAACACATTCACTATTTCATTATTGCAAAAGCCATACTAAAGTCTGTCAAATTTTAGGAGGTTGTTTTGCGTCATTGGTTGTTGTTTACGCCCATATTAGTTGCTGCACTTGGGTATGGTATTTCTTTTCCACTACTTGCAATAGTTCTAGACAACAATGGCGTTAACGCTGGAACAATTGGCTTAATTTCTGCCATGCCAGCCCTGGGATGGCTCATTGTCCAGCCGTTTTTGCCTTTCCTTCAAACCAAGTTCTCGACAAAAACACTGCTTTTGTTGTTTTTGAGTGTGGCAGCAATTTCTATTCTTGGATTCGCGCTTACTAGTGACCTTGCGGCATGGTTCGCCCTTCGCTTTATATTTGGCGGCAGTCTTGGGCTTTTTTTCCGCGTTGGCGAGTATTGGGTAAACGTCGTTACTAAGACAGAGAACCGCGGCAGGATAACAGGTGCATATTCATTCTCGTTCTTCTTTGGCATTGCGCTTGGAAGTCTTATACAACCTGAGATCGGGCAAAGTGGTTTCTTCCCGTTTCTTTCCGTTTCTGCAGCTCTGCTATTGGGTGGATTGTTGATCCTGCCCACGAAAGATAAAACGGTTTCTGAACCCGTTTCAGTCGAAGATCATTCCAATGGCATGATCCCGTCTCGGTTGTTGCTTTTGTTACCTTTGGCCGCTTTTGGCGTCATTGTTTATGGCGTTTTTGAGGATATTCCTGCCTATTTGATTTCAGTTTACGCGCTGCGCGTTGGTTTTGAAGACGATATTGCGGCCTACACACTTACAGCGTTTGCGCTTGGCGGATTGGTTTTTCCAATGCCAATCGGCATTCTTTCGGACAAAATTGGTCGGCAACCCACGCTAACAATTTGCGCTGTCATAGGAGCGATGGGAGCCTTAGCAATACCTTTCGCTCTTTCAAGCGCGACCGCATTTTTGTTGGTGCTGTTCGTTTGGGGAGGTTGCGTATCCTGTATCTATAGCGTCACCATTTCTATGATAGGCGATCGCTATCGGGGCAAAGACCTTGCCAATGCAAATGCGGGATTTGGAATGTTCTACGCGCTTGCAGCGCTTGTTGGGCCCATCATAAATGGGTTTTCTATGCAGGCCTGGGAACCACATGGCCTCTTTGTTCCCAGTTTCATACTTTTCACCCTATTAACGGTTTTCAGTCTCACTTGGAAACTAGCCGCACAAAAAGGTCCCGCCCCCGCATGAACAAACAGTGTGACCTAGCAATCAGCATTTACCGAAATCCGATGTGTTTTGGTGCACCAGATGTCTGAAGAACTGTGTGAAATCTCGGCAAGAGAAAAAGAGTGCTTGGAGCTTCTTGCTGTGGGACTTCGCCCTGCCAATATTGCTGTTCAATTGCAGATCAGCCGTCGCACCGTTGAGAGCTATATTGAATCCGCAAAGAAAAAGCTAAATGCAAGGACGCGGGACCAAGCAATTGCGATCGCCATCAAGGCCAAAATTATCCAGCCATGAACATCGCGTCGACGCCCCTTTCCAACTGCAACTGAGGTGCTGTTGGACCGCCATTTGGCACTTTTTACGGTATTGCATCAGACCTTGGGTGCTACAAAATTGCATCAAAAACCATGACCGACAGACATGGATAAATCTTGGGGGGGGGAACTGCTAAAATGAACGCTCGAAATGCATTTTTGGACATCGCCTATCAAACACGAGAAGCAACATGTTTGGAAACGCATTGGCACCGGTGCCAGATAGCTTTTGAAGAGCTAGGAATAGATGGAATCGGATATGGCATCATTCCGTTTCGCTCTGAAGTGTTTTTGCAAGGATCCAGCAACGCCATGATGTTCCGCCACAGCTACCCCAAAGGCTGGGCGGATGATACGGGGCCGCAAAGACTGCTTGATGATGATGTAACGATCCCCTTGCTAGCTTCAGGGCGTGACGATTTAATTTGGGTTGATACCGAAGAATTGTTGGACCAGGCGGATATCCCCGCACAAGAGCGAAAACGTTTTGTCGTGCAAAACGAAATCGACCGGGCATATGACATGAACCAAGGGGTAACGATCGCTTTGGATATTGACCAAATCAACGGCGTTACCTCCGGCATGGGCTTGAGGAATTCATCCATGACCGAAACCGAATTCAGCGCATATTGGTCGACACATCAGCACCACCTTAAGGCCATATGCTCTGTTCTTGATACAGGCATCCGCAAAGACCATCTGCCATCCTATGTTGGGCTAACAACGACGGAGCGTGATTGCCTTAGCCTTGCAGCCTCTGGGCGGCAGTTTGCTGAGATTGAGTATTTGATGCGGTTGAGTGAAGACCAAGTGAAGAAAACATTCACCCGCTGCCGAAAAAAGCTGCAAGCAAAAACGCGCGATCACGCGGTGGCCAAGGCATTGGTTCTGGGGTTTGATCAACCCATGATCTACGACACTGCAATGAGCGCGGCTATTCGGGACGTGAGAAGTTGCTGAGATGAATT
>NZ_CAKZPW010000106.1:0-19802 GCF_937139385.1 uncultured Maritalea sp.
GCACACTTGTTGGCATATTGCTTGGATTATTTGGCGCAGCTATGTTGGCAAGGTCAGCCTTTGACTGGGAGCAACTGCTCAGCGGCTCGTTGATTTTTGGTTTGGTGTTCCTTGCCTGCGATCCCATATCCTCCGCCTCAACCAACTTAGGGCGATGGCTTTATGGCGCATTAATCGGCACACTTGTTGTGGTTTTGGGACAGACGGGGGCCGGGCCAGGGTCCGTCAACGCCGTGGTGTTTGCCGCGTTGCTTGGCAGCATATTTGCGCCGTTGATCGATCACACCGTGGTGACACTGAACGCACATAAAAGGAGAAAGCGACATGGTTGAACTTAATCCAATCATGTGGTGGCGACGCCTGCTTTCACTTCCGAATGAAAGCCGCACAAAAACCTTTGCCGTTGCTTTCCTTGTGGCCTTTTTTTCCGCCATTGCGGTTTCCGTTACAGCCGTGGCTCTTCGCCCGATTCAGCAAGCCAATCTGGAGCGGCAAAGAACCGCGCAGATGGAAGCGATGATCTCAGCCTTGCCCGGCATGGCCGATATTCTGCGTGAAGCAGGTGCTGACACAATGGAATCCTTTCTTGTGGATTTTGCGACCGCCAACACCGCAGCCAATGTAAACCCGGCAAGTTACAATTTTCGAGATGCCATGACGGACCCAGCGTCAAGCATAGCGCTTTCTCGCGACGTCGACACGGCTGGTATTGGTCGTCGCCCAAACTTGATGCCAGTATATATGCTGCGTTCAAAGGGCGAACTGGCACTTGTTGTGTTGCCTGTTTATGGCACAGGCTACCAGTCCACAATTCACGCCTATCTCGCCTTAAAAGGCGATCTAAATACCGTCGCAGCCCTACAGGTATACGAACAAGGCGAGACACCGGGCCTAGGTTCGCGCATCACCGATGCTACTTGGCAGGCGCTTTGGCCCGGCCGAAAAATTACCGATGATGACGGCGTTATAAGAATATCTGTCGTTCGGGGAAGCGCGACAACCGTGTTTGAAGTCGATGGCATCACCGGTGCAACGCGCTCAACCACTGGGGTCGCCAATCTCCTTCATTTTTGGCTCGGCGACCTCGGCTATGGGCCATTTCTGACCCGCCTTAAAATGAGAGATCTTGAGACATGAGTGGGGGGAACATGAAAACTTTTCTGACACAGTTGCTCGACAACAATCCGATTACATTGCAGATTTTGGGCATTTGCTCTGCGTTAGCCGTCACAACTTCACTGGGTACCGCACTGACCATGAGCGCCGCTTTGACCGTCGTTCTTATAATGTCGAACGGCACAATTAGCCTCATCCGCAATCACCTTCCCTCTTCAATACGACTGATCGTGCAGATCACAATCATCGCTTCGCTGGTTATCGTTGCAGATCAAATCCTATTGGCCTTTGCTTTCGAGATGAGCCAGCGATTGTCTATATTTGTTGGGCTGATCGTGACCAACTGCTTGGTGTTGGGCCGCGCTGAAGGCTTTGCCATGCGCAATCCAATATGGCCAAGTCTGTTGGACGGTTTAGCGAACGGGCTTGGCTACAGCGCGGTTCTGATTGTGGTTGGTACAATCCGCGAGCTTCTGGGAACCGGTATGTTGCTTGGCCGAACTATTTTGCCAACAGCTGAAACTGGAGGTTGGTTTGAACCTCTCGGACTAATGCTACTGGCCCCAAGCGCATTCTTTATAATTGGCTTGTTGATTTGGGCGATCCGCACCCTACGCCCAGCGCAAATTGAAGAACCTGAATTTCGCATCCGCACAACCGACGTCTCGAGGACATCATGATCGATCTGTTCCAGCGCGCGATTTTCGAAGAAAACCTTGCGCTTTCTTTCTTCCTGGGCATTTGCACGTTCCTTGCAGTTTCAAAGCGTGTTGATACAGCCGTAGGGCTCGGCCTTGCGCTCATAGTCGTGCAAACGATCACCATTCCGGTCAATCATTTGATCCTGGTGCTATTGCTCAATAAAGGCGCTTGGGCTTGGGCAGGCTTGCCAGATATGGACCTGACTTTCCTTAAGTTGATCAGCTTTATTGGCGTCATTGCAGCCATGGTTCAAATCCTTGAGATGGTACTTGATCGCTTTGTCCCAGTCCTGCACCGATCACTGGGGATATTTCTACCGTTGATCACAGTGAATTGCGCAATTTTGGGCGCCAGCCTGTTCATGGCAGAACGCCAATACAACCTAGAAGAAAGCATGGTCTACGGTTTGGGCAGTGGCATTGGGTGGGCACTCGCCATCGCAGCTTTCGCTGCTATCCGGGAAAGGCTTCGATACTCGGACATCCCAGCGGGTCTACAAGGGCTTGGCATTGCTTTTATCGCCACCGGATTCATGTCGATGGGCTTTTCAGCCTTTGTCGGGGTAAGGCTGCCATGAACGAAATCATTTTCGGCAGCCTCGTCTTCGTTGCGATCGTCTTAGCACTCACCCTGATCGTAGTGTTTGCGCGGTCAGTTTTGATGCCTTCTCACACAGTCCTGATCAGCATTGGGGACCAAGAACCACTTCTGGCGAAAGCGGGCACGCGTCTGTTAGAAGCACTTGTTGACAACGGCATCAAAGTCCCGGCCGCCTGTGGTGGTGCAGGCACCTGCGGTCAGTGCCGCGTCACTGTCGCTGCGGGCAGCAGCGCTGCGTTGCCATGCGAGCGAGCAAAACTGACACGCGAGGAAATCGCCAAAGGATTGCGACTGAGCTGCCAGCTCACTTTGCGCAACAATCTAAGTCTGAAGCTGCCAACAGAACTGCTTCACGCACAAAGCTGGGAATGCACTGTTGTTTCAAGCAAGACAGTGTCTCCGTTGATCCGGGAGATCATCCTTGAACTGCCAAAGGGTGAGGAAATCGCCTTTAGCCCAGGCGCATTTGTCCAAGTCACATCGCCTGCCTACGAACTATCTTTCGCGGACTTTGACATCGCACCCGAGCATCATAACGCTTGGCAAAATCTGGGTCTTGGAAAGCTTGGCGCACAAAGTGATATCCCCGTCTCGCGTGCCTATTCAATTGCCAACACCCCAGAGGATGGGAAGCGACATATTGTGCTGCTAATTCGCTTGGCGTTGCCGCCACCTAACATGAAAAGCGCATCCCCCGGCATTGTCTCCTCTTTTTTGTTTGGGCTAAAACTTGGAGACAAAGTCTCTGTTGCCGGACCGTTCGGTGATTTCAGGGCGAACGATAGTGATAAGGAAATGATCTTCATTGGTGGTGGAGTGGGCATGGCGCCCCTAAGAGCCATTATTACAGAACAGATTGAGCGATTGGGAACCACTCGTCGCATGAGTTTCTGGTATGGTGCGCGCAGTGGCGTAGACCTTTTTTACCAACGCGAGTTCAACCGCTTGCAAGCAAACCACGATAATTTCCATTGGACCGTTGCCCTTTCTGATCCTTCACCCGTTGAACAATGGGATGGTCCGACCGGTTTCATCCACGATGTGGTTTTCGATCGCTACCTCAAAGAACATCCAGCGCCAGAAGATTGCGAGTATTATCTTTGTGGCCCCCCTCTCATGATCAAAGCGGTGCTTACAATGTTGGACAACGTCGGCGTAGACCCAAGCAATATATTCAACGATGATTTTGGGAGTTAGCAAGATGAAACAGACAAGGCGGAGCTTTCTGTTGGGCGCTGGTGCTTTGCTCTTCACACCATACGCTGCGCGCGCAACCAGTAGCACCGCGGTTATAGAGGGACCCGCCTTTGGTGCGTCCTGGCGTCTGGTTTTGCCAGCAGGGATCGATACATTCAAATTGCAACATCAACTCCAGGCCATAATCACATCCGTTGATGCAACCATGTCTCCCTTTCGGCCTAATACTGAAATATCGGCCTTCAACAACTCACATCATTCAAACTGGACACCCTTGTCAAAAGGCCCCAGCCGCGTTCTAGGCGCCGCATTAGAAATAGCACGAGAAACCGACGGAATGTTTGACCCCACGATAGGCGCACTTGTGGGAAGGTTTGGCTTTGGCCCCATCACCAGACCTTCACAAGGCAACTACACAAACATCTACCTAGAAAATAATCGCTGTAAAAAGGACTATGCGGACATGTCCCTTGATTTGTGTGGCATTGCCAAAGGCTACGCGCTGGACGAGATGGTTGCAGTTCTTGATTTTGCCGGGGTTGAGAATTTTCTCATCGAACTGGGCGGAGAAACCTTTGCCCGGGGATCGCACCCAACCGGTCGCGCTTGGCACGTAGGGATTGAACGGCCGCACTCCCAGCCTGTTGCATTTCAACAGTTGGTGACGATTGATGGTCATGCATTGGCAACATCGGGCGACAGTGTGAACAGCTATGTTGTGGAGGGGCAACGTTATAGTCATATTGTAAATCCGCGCACAACAAAACCTGCCAACGATCGGCTGGCATCCGTAAGCGTATTGGCCACAACCGCCATGCGCGCAGATGCACTTGCCACAGCACTCTTTGCAATGGGCGCGGATGCCGGGCCACAATTTGCGGACAAAACAGGTATTTCCGCACTGTTTTTACTGCGAGACGGTATTGATTTCACCGAAATTACCACCGGCGTCTTTGCCAATCAATTTCTGACTTGAGGTGATGCTATGGAAATATTTGTACCGACTTTCCTTCTCATCCTTTTGTGCATGGGCGGCCTCGCTGTTGGGATATTGTTCCGGCGCCCGCCGCTTAAGGGCTCTTGTGGCAGCGCTGCGTGCCTAAAATCAGTACAATGTGCATTTTGCAAACAAAAGAGGGACCAAGGAGACCGATCATGAAAAAAGGGCGCCAAATTTCCGATTATATGACAACAGAACTAATGACGCTTTTGCCGGACACAGGGATCGTCCATGCGGTGAGCTTTTTACTCGAAAAGAACATTTCGGGCGCCCCCGTTGTGGACGCCAACGGTCAGCTGGTTGGTGTCTTATCGATGAAAGACTGCCTGAAAGCAGCACTCAACGCCAGCTATTACCAAGATTGGGGCGGCGCGGTTTCAGACTATATGAGTTACCCCGTCGAGACGCTAGAGGCGGACTTGGACATTGTGGAAACCGCTGAACACTTGCTCTCTAGCCATTTTAGACGGTTTCCTGTTCAACGTGATGGACACTTGGTAGGGCAAATTAGCCGAGCAGATGTTCTAAAGGCATTGGTCGATAACTGGAGTTACCAGTAAAGCGCATTACGGCAATAACCCCTCGCGCGCTCATGAATTGGAAACTGCGGACATGGCAGAGGCGAAGGCCGTGCCCCAAATACCACTGCGATTGCAACCAATTACAGTTTCGCCGCAGCAGCTTCGACAAGGGGAACAGCGTTGCTCGTTATGCAAAACCTACACCAATAGGCCAAGGCACAAATATCCAGCCATGCCATACATGGCCACCAGACTTACGCTCATGAAAAATCCTCTTAGATTGCTCCTGCCTTGCAAGCTGGCAAATGTATACCCAAGACGACCAACGCCAAAACCTAAAATCCAAACGTAGGCCGCAAGTTGCGATGGCGTGACCAAACAAAAGATTGTTGCAAGCACCGCAAAATAGACCGTATTTTCAGTCGCATTTCGATGTGAGTTGTGGCGTCGTTCAAGCTCTAGCCACCCCTCGTCAGAAACATCTTCTCTTTTTACACCAGCTTCTTTCCATTCCTCTCTGGAGGCATACATATGATGTTTCATGCGGGTGATTTCGGTGCTGTTCATCAACCAAGTGTGATTGATCACCAACAGAGTAGCTGTAATGATCAACGGTACCAAGACGGCTTTTAACGGAAGGGCGACAACAATGGGGGAAACGCCAAAAGCGAAGAGGTTGAGCAAGATGCCACCCAAAATCAAGGCTACGGGGTATCCCAAGATAATTATTGTAAATCTGCGAACTCGTTTTTCAGCTTCAGTCATGTGTATGCTCCATCTCTAAGCCAACATTTCCGGTTTTTCGACCGGTTTGTACATAGGAGTGTGCCCGCGCAATCTGCGAAAGTGGGAACACCTTATCTACGATTGGGTTAATTTTTCCGTCCAAAAACCAGTCGCACAAAATGTCGTAATCGGTTTGATTGGGTTTGGATGTGCCGAAATAGTGGCGCTTGTTGCTGTTCAACTTAGAAATCAAAGACCAAAGGAAGTCACGCGCCGAAAGGCTTAGAGACAAGTACCGCCCACCTTCCGCCAAAACCTGCCAACTTGCGCTTGCGGGCCTATTGCCCACAGCATCAAATATCACATCATATGTTCGATCGGACAACGTGTAGTCTTCGCTCGCGTAGTCGATGACTTCATCAGCACCGAGGGCGAGAACAAGTTCTTTTTTGCCCTTGCTGCACACCCCTGTCACATGTGCACCCAAGAGCCCTGCTATCTGAACGGCCATTGTGCCACATGCGCCACCGGCACCAATGACCAAAACGCGTTCCCCTCCCCTAAGATTTCCAATGTCTCTCAAAGTCTGCAACGCGGTCATGCCCCCAAACGAAAACAGGGCCGACTTGGTCATGTGATCTAGAGTTGGCAGCTTACGCATAATAGAGTTTTCACCAAGTGTACGGTACTGCGCATTGGAGCCAAAACTTGCACGCCCGCAAACAATATCACCCGGCTTAAACCGCGTTACACTTTTGCCAATGGAAACAACCTCTCCTGCAAATTCGTTGCCAAGAATTTCGTGTTTCATTTTAAAAAAGCCGAGCATTAAACGCATGGGCAGCCAAAATAGCCAAGGCACATCATTGCTGCGCAAAAGCACATCTGCGGTGGTAACTGAGCCACAGTGTACTTTCACCAGCACTTCCGTCGGTGTAGGCACGGGCATTGCACGTTCTTGGACAACCAACACTTGCGGCGGACCATACTTTGTGAAAATCGCAGCTTTCATGTGACCAGCCATCCTCCGGCCCTGTCGGAGAGTGGCCCCCACACATGCCAGGGCGACATGTGGAGGGTTTCAATTTTACTCATGCTGATTGCTGTCCTTGTCTTGCCGAAGGGAAACAAAGTGATGCCACCCGGGCACACTGAAAATAGATGGGTATTAGATCGAAGTGTCTGCGCCTTTACGCACCCCAAAAATCAGCAACCAAAGCGTAAAACTTGCTTCTCCAAACCACAGGTAATCAACAAGGGCGAAATGTATGTCCAACTGAAGAATGAAGACAAAGGCATCAACAACATATGCAAGACCTGACACGAGCAAAAGCACACCCAGAATTCTTGGGAAGAAACCACTTTTGTAGGTCAGTATGCCCAAGGGAAAGAGCCATAGGCCCCAAAAAATGCCGGCAACCATGGATGTATATTTCCAAAGGTCGAGCGAAACCTTAGTGAACAGGACCTGTTGTGCTAAAGGAAGAGCTTCTTGTGCCCCCATCTTACTAAACAAGATCGATGCACCTATGCCTACCGAAGCGACCAAAGATATCGTTGTCCCAATCAGTAGGAACGCAACCATAAAGCCAGACAGAATGCGGCCAGTACCCCGAAAAAGCTCATACAATGAAAGCACCAAGGCAATTGCGATTATGTTCATAACAAGCGTTGCCGCATTGCCGCTGCGGAACAAAAACTCAAATGCTCTAATGTTGTCCATCGTGGCGGATGGGTTGTCCGCAACAATCGTTACAGATGGCACATAGGCGAGCCCAAACATACCGACAGGGATAAGTAAAAAGTAGAAAAACCCGGCCCAGCGGGCGCTGTTGTTTAGTGTACCAAACATGTGGTGGTCCTTTTGTAGGCTGCACGAGAATTGATGGAACCGATTGAAAGACCCGTTCCGATCCTTGCAAAGATAGTCGCTTTAGGGAGTTCTGACTTCGCCCCAAGTGATGAGTTTAAACTCAGTCAAAAGACTGATTTTACGGGGTTGCTCCACTAACCTGTCCCCCTTTTGACGGAGGCCGTGCTTAACCCTAAGAATGATGACAACCATCAGCGCCACATGGTAGTGAGATACAATGGAAATCAATGCTCAAACCGTTTCAAAAAACCCGCGAAACGGCATAACAAACGCACAATTCGTCGGCTCAAAACAACCAAGTTCCGAAGATGAACGGTGGCTGCTGCTTTTGGATGCCATTCTGGCCGTGGCGGTGTTGATCGCAACCATTTTGATGGCCACCGGATATGACGATCAGCCCTTGATAGATTATTCGCCTTTAGACTTACCAATGACTGCGGTATTAATCTTCACATTTACTAGCGGTACGCTGATGTGGCGACGAAGGTTTCCAATTGCCGTCCTCCTTGCAGGTCTTACCGCTTCGGGCTTAGCCATATTTCTTGGGTATTTTGAAGGGCCACTGATTGCGGTATTGGTCGGTCTCTATGGTGTCGGCCGCCTTGTAGAGCGGTCGGATCATAGTTTTTTGGGGCTTTTTTTTACACTTGTATTTGTTGCAATATCCGCAATGAATGAACAGCATAGCAATGGTATTCTCTGGGTCTTTGTTCAGCTTCTGACTGTCGTTTTGGTCTGGTATGTTGGGCGTTTTGTGAACGTTCGCGCCGAAAACAGGGCTTTAGTTGCAGAACAGGAAAAGCAAGAACAACGACAACGTACAAACGAGGCGCAACAAGCAGTAGCAAATGAGCGAACACGAATAGCGCGAGACCTGCACGATATCGTAGCGCACCACGTCAGTTTGATGACGGTGCAGGCCGCCGCAGCAAGAACTGTTGCACAAAAGGACCTGCCACGTGCAATCGATGCTATGGAAGCGGTTGAACAGGTTGGCCGAGAAGCCCTAAACGAGTTGAGGCAGCTATTGGGCATTTTGCGGCTGGGAAATGAAAATGACGCACTTGATCCCCAACCTGGGCTTGATGATGTACCTCGACTGGTTGAACAAATGCGAGATACAGGGCTTCGCATAGACTTGCAAATTGAGGGCAACTCAGAAAAGCTAACCAAAGGAAGCAACTTAGCGGCCTATCGCATTATCCAAGAGGCCCTGACCAACGTTCTCAAACATGCAGGGCCAAAGGCAACATCAAAGGTCAGTGTGATCGTAAACGAAAGCAGCACCGAAATCACAGTTTGCGATGATGGTGTCGCGTCAGCGAATGTGTCCCGTGTTGGGCACGGTCTCATCGGTATGGCGGAAAGGGCGAGCCTATTGGGGGGCACCTTCAGCGCTGGCAAACGTTCTGTGGGCGGATATGAGGTGCGCACCTGCTTGCCACATCCCCAACTCGCCTCATGACTATTCGTATTATCGTAGCAGACGATCAGGCATTGGTGCGCAGCGGTTTTGCCATGATCCTTGGCAATGAAAATGATATTGATATCGTTGCAGAAGCGGGAACGGGAAACCAAGCTATTGCCCTAACGAAAATCCATAAGCCAGACATTGTGCTTATGGATATTCGTATGCCAGAAATGGACGGCCTGTGGGCCACCGAAAAGATAGTGCAAGACCCAGAATTGGCCGCTCGTGTGTTGGTGCTGACAACTTTTGACCCAGACGAATACATCTATAGGGCACTGCAAGCAGGTGCCAGCGGCTTCTTGCTCAAAGACACGCCACCGGTTGAACTAATAAGTGCAGTTCGAACGATTGCTGGGGGTGGTGCCTTGCTTGCCCCATCCATTACCAAACGCCTTATCGGTAGTTTCGCAAAGCGAGGATTTATTGACGAGCAGATAGCAAAGCGCCTTGAAAGACTTACCAACCGAGAAAGAGCAGTATTGACGGCCGTTGCGCAAGGGCTCAGCAATCAAGAAGTCGCAAGTGAACTATTCGTTGAAGTCGCTACTGTAAAAACACACATTTCAAGCATCCTGAGCAAACTTGGTTTGCGCGATCGCACCCAAGCAGTCATTTTTGCTTATGAAAGCGGACTAGTTGAAACAGGAACGACGAGCCATGGCTACTAGGGTTTAAGAGACCTTTCCAGTTTGGGCGTCATTGGTTCAAAACCGGCAAGCAAGAGCTTTTCACTGGCACGACCACCTACAACAGTAGACTTAGCGCAACGAATTTCCCACAATTGGATCGTTGAAACCCAGGGGCAAACTGGAGCTTTTGCATTGGTTTGAAAAACCTGAAGTCTTCACATATGTCACTGAGCTCACATTATTTGCTTCAAGGCAAATGACAGATTGCACAGGCTCTCCAACGCAGAAACGTCCAAATTCAGACGATCGTTTGATCGCGCTTGCTGGAACGCTTGTGGCACAAGCCAAGGCTTGTGCCAAATCGAGATGGGCGAACTTCATTAGATTTTGAACGCTGCTGGCCAAGTCAATATCGGCACCAGAAAGTGTACCATCTGCCAATTCTAAGCGCCCATTTCGACGCTCGACGATGCGGCCACCAAATTCGAACTGTGTCGCACTTGAGCCTGTCAACGCCATCGCGTCGGACACCAGAAAAAGGCCCTGTGTTGGCGCTTTGGCGTGATAAGCAATGTCGATATTGGCTGGATGAACATGATGCCCGTCAGCAATTATTCCGGCCGATAACTGACTATTGGACAGCACCGCGCCAACCAAACCAGGCGAACGCCCGCATGTTTGGCTCATGGCGTTAAACAAATGCGTCGCGCAGGTTGCTCCCGCCGCTACAGCCGCCATGCAGGCTTCATAATCGCCATTTGTATGCCCCAATGAAACAATAGCACCGGCTTCGCTCAGTTTCCGGATTTGCTCGGACGAAACGGATTCAATTGCAACAGTAATCATCAGGCTGGGCAAATGCTTGGCGGCGTTGCAAAGCGTTTCTAAATCACGCGCTTCCATTGACCGAATTAACGATGCGTCATGAGCACCCTTTTTCGACTTGGCAAGGTGTGGGCCCTCTAAATGCAACCCAACGATACCTGGCACTTTACTTTTGATCGCCTTTGAAACAGCGTCAATTGCCCGATCAACTTTGTCCGGTGTATCCGTTGTCAATGTTGGTAACAACGCAGTCGTGCCAGTGCGCAGATGGGCGTTGGACATCCGCTCAATAGTTTCAAGTGATGGATCATTGCTGAGCAAAACACCACCGCCTCCATTGACCTGCAGATCAACGAAGCCGGGCGACACAATTTGTCCTGTAAAATCTTTGATATTGCAGTCCGGGGAAACAAGCTCGTTTTCAACAAAGCCTTCAACAATCCCATCTGAGAGAACTAGACTTTTCCCCCAATGAAGCTTCGTGCCATCAAAAACCCCTTCACCGCGGTAAGCGACATTGGTACTCATTCTGACACTCCATTGCATCGTATTGTATGTCTTTTTTCAGTCCTCTTGGAAGACTGGCTAAGCGCAATCACACCAATCAAAGCGCTATCATGTGAAAAGTCGGCCGCCGCAATTTTGGGGCGAAATAGCGCAGGCTCACACTTCAGATGCCGTTCCACTGATGCGATATATCCCGGTGCCATGCCAATTGATCCACCCAATGCAACCATATCCAGGCCAAATATTGCCGTTAAATCTGAGCACAAAGCTGCAATCGCTTGTGCAGACGTTTCAATAATTGTTTGCGCCCACTCGTTTCCACCTGCCGCCGCATCAAAAACCTCACGGGCGGTAGCAACCCCATGCCCTTGCTCCTGTGCAATGGCTGAAATTGCCCTTCCCCCTGCAACGCTTTCCACTGTGGAACGCCGACCACTGCCGCAAATTGCGGTTGAAAACCGGCTGGAGACAAACCCAACATGACCGGCCAAACCGTTGGCACTGGTAAGGGGTTTTCCCTCAATCACAATGCCGCCGCCAACACCCGTTGAAACTGTGATGTAGGCAAAGTGCGACACGCCAACACCGCTGCCAAAGCTTGCCTCAGCGAATGCCGCCGCATTGGCGTCATTGCACACATAAACGTCTGTGTTGAGTTGATGAGTAAGCAGGGCTTTAATTGGTATGTCCGCAATACTCGTCAAGGTTCCAGTATTAACCGCCGACCAAGTGCCGTCGTCGGAAACGCGCCCCGCCACAGCAACACTGACCGGATACGAATGATTCCAACCAATTTTACGCAACAAAGCCTCTATCGCCTCAACCTGCTTATCAGCTGGTGCTTCTGCTTCGGTAACGTTCTGAATGCGTTCAACAACTCTTCCATGTTCCACGCGAGCTGCAGCTAGCTTCGTCCCGCCAAGGTCAACAGCGAACCCATTTATCCCGTCCATATCGGTCACAGCCGTCATTTGCGTGACGCCGCCTCAACAAACCAATGTGTGGCCACTTCCAGACGCGTCAATGCACTGCCAACAGTCACGGCATTTGCGCCGCAATTAATTGCTGCCGCCACGAGCTCCGGCGTGCGGTAGCGCCCCTCAGCCATAACAAAGGCATTAAGCTTGGCAAATTCGCGCACCAACTCCAAATCCGGCGCGTCCGTTGATTGGGCTGGTGTACCGATGTAGCCGGAAAGTGTCGTGCCGATTATTGCAGCCCCATCTTGGATGGCCTGTTTAGCGTCCTCCACACTGGCGCTGTCCGCCATTGCAAGAATATCATTATCTAGAATGGCTCGCACAATGTCTTCGCGACGGTCTGTTCTCAACCGGTCGGTGGCGTCATAGGCAATAACATCTGCGCCACAAGCAGCCAGCACGTTGACATCTTCTACCGACGGCGTGATCCGCACATCGGAAACACGCAAATCACGCTTTGTAATTGCAATAAGCGGAACATCGACCAAAGGGCGCACTGCTCTAACATTTTCAATGCCCTCAACACGCACCGCAACAGCACCACCGGCCACAGCAGCGCAAGCCATGGCGCCAACGATACTTGGTTGATCCATAGGACCATTGGAAACGGGCTGGCAGGAAACCACCACCCCACCATTTAGACTATCCAAAAGGCTCATGATTTATCCCATCAAACTTGGTAGGCCAGTTGCCAGTATTGGGAACATGCAAACAAGTACCAAAACCACGATTGGCGGAAGCAGCCACGGCAAGATGGCTTTTGCCAGTTTCTGATATTCAATGCCCCCAACCTGCGCCACAACGAACAGGGCCATACCCATCGGTGGTGTCAGAATTGAAATCATCAAATTCAACACAATGATGATCCCAAAGTGCACAGGATCAATTCCAAAACCAAGTGCAATTGGCACCAAGATCGGAACAATGATCAGCAATATCGCTAGGGACTCCACAAAACATCCCAAAGCAAAAATCATCAGATTAACCGCAATCAAAAATGAGATCGGATCATTCGCAATTGTAAGGAACATTTGCGCGATTTGCTGGGGTGCTTGCTCTCGGGCCAAAACGTATCCAAGCAAACTCACCCCAGCAATAATGGTGGCGATAGAAGCAGACGTTGTCACCGTTTCGTACAACGCGTCCCACAGACGGCGAAACGTCAGCTCGCGGTAAAAAATCAAATCTATGGCAATCGCATAAACGACGGTGATCGCAGCAGCTTCGGTCGGCGAAAACAGCCCGCTGAAAATGCCGCCAACAATGACAACTGGTGTCAATAGCGCCGGGAATGAGCGTATAAACAGACCACCAATTTCTCGTTTTGTGCTTTTCGGATCAACCGGATAGTTCCGGCGTTTCGCAACAAAATAGACCATGGCCATCAGCGCCAATGCACATAAAACGCCTGGTACAATGCCACCGAGAAAGAGTTTGCCGATAGACGTATTTGAGGCAACACCATAAAGGACCATTGTAATCGAGGGGGGAACCAACGGACCGATCATGGAAGATGCCGCGGTCACCGAGCCTGAAAACTCGTCGTCATATCCAGCCTCGCGCATCACTTCAATTTCCATTTTGCCCAATCCACCCGCGTCTGCGAGCGCCGATCCGGACATGCCAGAAAAGAAGAGTGAAGCAAGCACATTCACATGGCCAAGCCCGCCTGTTATATGCCCCACAAGTGCGCGCGCAAACCCAAACAAATGATGGGTAATTCTTGATGAATTCAAAATGGCAGCAGCAAGAATAAAAAACGGGACGGCCAACATGGGAAAGCTGTTTAGCCCATCAACCATGCGCTGAACGGCAAAGGCTAACCCCATGCCAGTGAAATAGAAATACCCCATCGATACGAAGATCATCGCTATGCCAATAGGCACACCGAACAGCACGAGAAAGAGCCAAACAAGTCCAATTGTTCCAAGGATCATTTTGCTATGCCTCAGCCAGGAGTTCATTTTTGCGCTTGTTCAAGCGCTGCAAAACACGAAATATTATGAAGAATGAAGCCACAAAAGCGGATGCGTAAAGCGCAGCGTCGCTCGTTGGCAGGGTCACAGATTCATTGCGCAAGGTGCGCAGAACTGTTTTGTAACCGATCCAACTCAGATTGCACAAAACAGCCAAATAGACTAAATCAATCAGTGTGAACAAGGCGATACGAACGCGCTTTGCGAAGAGCTCGGTAATGAATCCCATGTTCAGCTGAGCATCGTTTCGCTCTACTTCTGCAATGGCTAAAAATGCCATCCAAACCCAGAGCCAACGGGCCAATTCCTCTGTCCACACGGGTCCCGCAACAATATTGGTACGGCCCAAGATCTGCAGCAGAACAACAAGCAACAGCATGATAAATATGACTGATGCGATGATGCCTTCAAAGCTGTATCTGGAGTTCGATTTCACTGTGATTACCTTTTAAGTGAGCTGGGGGTCTCCCCCCAGCCCGAGGGAGTTACTCGCCAATTACTTCAGCGATTGCGCCTTCGCCGAACTCGGCTTCAAGCGTATCGTAGTATGGCTTCATTGCAGCGCGGAATGGTGTTAGATCAGGATATGTAATTTCCAGACCACGCTCTTTGAATGTGTCGATTAGGTCGTTTTCAGCGTCAATTGTCAGACCGTTGGATTTGTCACCACCCGCATTTACAGCAGCAGCAACCCAAGCCTGTTCTTGCGCATTCAATCCGTCCCAAGTTGACTTTGAAATCTGAATTGCAGCCGATGCGATGAAGTGATTTGTCATAGCAATGTGGCTTTGCACTTCGTAAAACTTCATAGCGTCAATCGTTGGGAGCGGGTTTTCTTCCGCATCAACTTGATTGGTTTGCAGCGCAAGATACACTTCCTGGAAGGCAACAGGTGCAGGCGTTGCGCCAGTGTTTTCAGCAAAAGCAATCAAGAACGGCACGTTTGGTGTACGCAAACGCAAACCCTTCATGTCGTCCATTGAGTTAATCGCGCGGTTAGAAGTTGTTTGGCGCGTTCCATAATACCAAACGTCAAGAAGCTTCACGCCTTGGTCTTGGAACTTTGCGTCCATCTTTTGACCCCATGGGCCGGCAACGATCTTCTTCAGGTGATCGTAGCTTTCAACAACATATGGCGCACCAATTAGTTTAAGCTCAGGGATCGTGTAGCTCATATCTGGATAGCCAGTCATGACCATATCAAGCTCACCGGCTTGCACTTGGGCAACCATGGCTTTAAAATCACCCAATGTAGCTGAAGGGAAGAGTTTAACCTTCATTTCGCCGCCAGATAGCGCTTCCAGCTTTGCCTTAAATTCCAACGCGCCTTGATAGACGTTTGACACTTCATTGTCTTGCATACCAAAAGATAGTTCGGTGGCGTGCACACTTGTCGTTGCTAACAATATGGCAGCCAAGCTACCTAGGATTGTTTTATTGTTTTTCATCGTTTCCTCCGTTTGATGATGAATGGCAAAGACAAGCTCCGCCAGTCGATCAAGGCTTTTGTTCTTGCCCTGAAAGTTGAGTTTGATTTGAAAGGTCAGCGTGTTTGGGGACCCGCAATCTCGCCCGATACGAACGCGCCAAATGTTTTTCAGTTACATTTGTTGCGGTAACCACATCGCCATTCAGAATCGCCTGATAAATCTCGCGATGCTCTTCGTATGCGATTGTGTCATGCTTCTCAGGCTCTGACATGGCTGGACGATGCTCGAGCAACGCACTAACAAACATGTCGTGCAGTTGCAAAATCACCGGGTTGCCCACAACCGACACAATTGCCCTGTGAAAAGCGATGTCAGTTGCCGGGAAATCAACAGTTCCGATTGAGGTAAAGTTCTTTTCCAGAGCAGTCTGTAACTTTGTGATCTGTACATTGTCAGCTCGATTTGCAGCTTCTCTGGCAGCCCCAGCCTCAATAAATTGACGCATTTGCTCCAGATGTGCAGCGCTCTCAGCATCCCCCAAGATCTCGCGTAGATGCGAGCCTGTGGTCATTAAGATGGCTTGAATCGATGGCTTGGCGGCACGCGGACGTTTACCGCCCCCTGTTTCGACATAACCGCGCATTTGCATTTGAGACAGTGCCTCACGCACAGTCGGCCTTGAAGCAGAGAACTGTTCACACAGCTCCCGCTCAGTGGGCAATGCGTCATTTAATGTAATAGAACCATTGCGAATTTGGCCGATCAATGCATCCGCAATCGCATCAGCTGCGCGTTTGGGTTCTTGCATTTGATTTACTGTCGCCAATTTTCAGTCCTCCTCTTGATAAACAAAGACACCCCATTGATAGGGCAAGAGCGCCTGTCGCTCAAGTCACTGGTTTACCAAGTTGTCATTTTGGTATTACTAAAATTTCGTATTGTCAAACAAAAATAATAGATATAACAATTTTAGACATACAAGAATGTCATCCAGGTGAGATTCTTCCACGAAGAGACGTAAGGAATGACAATGAATCGGCTAAAAGGCATGCACGCAGCGCTACTTACCGGGCTTTCAGACGATGGTGAGTTTTCACCGGAGCGCCAACGCAGCATCAATGCGTATGTTTTACGACAAGGCCTAGACGGCCTTTATGTCGGAGGCAGCAGTGGTGAGTCTGGACTACTCACTGCGGGCGAATTGTTAGACCAACAGGCAATTGTCGCTGAAGACGCACGATCACAAGACTGCCAACTCATCGCGCATGTGGGCGCGCCAAATTTGCGCGATTCAATCCAACTTGCCCGTTCGGCGGCGAAACTTGGATACAACGCACTAAGTGCCTTGCCGCCACACGCATACCCGTTCTCAGATCAAGAAATCATCGCCTATTACAAAGAACTTAGCGCTGCGACAGACCTCCCCATGATTGTCTATGAAGTGCCGATCCGCACGGGCCGTCCTTTGAGCAACGACGTCTTGGCACAGCTTCTGGACATCAAAAATGTTGCGGGAATAAAATTCACCTCAAATGACATGTTCAAAATGGCGAGATTGCGCAAAGCGCACCCCCAAAAGCTTGTCTTTTTTGGATTTGACGAGGTTTACCTAGCGGCGGCTGCCCTTGGCGTTGATGGCGGCATCGGCACAACCTACAATATTTTAGGCAAACTATATGCCGCACTTCATTCAGCAATTGCCAATCACGACCTCGTTCAAGCGCGCGAACTTCAAGAGCTATCTCAAGAGTTTGTCGCGACCATTCTTTTAACGGGCGTCCTGCCCGGCGTAAAGATTGCCCTTCAAGAAATTGGCGTCGACTGTGGCCCAACACGAGCACCTTTTATGGTGCAGTCAGCAAAAGGTGAGAGTGCCGTCAGAAGCCTTATTCAATCACCTGAATACCAACATTGGTTGGCGAAATGACAATCACAAAAAAGCGAGTTCACATTGCATTCACAGGAGGAAAAGATGCATCTGAAAACTAAACTTATGGGCGCCGTATTCGGGGCAACAATGCTGCTTGGCGGCGTATCACCGACCCTGGCCGACACTTGGCCAGACTTGCCCGTTGGATTGAAAAACGGCATCGCGGTGAAGATCGGCAATCAGATATTTGCAGGACTAGGTACGGCGGGCAACGCGCTATATGCCCTAGACTTGGACAACCCGAGCGCAGGCTGGCAAAACAAGGCAGGATTTACAGGTTCTGCCCCCGCTCAACCAGCGTTCGGCATTTCTGATGGAAAGCTATTTGTGTTTAGCGGGTCTGGCAAACAGACAGAAGCTGACGTAGCCCCCATCATCTTTGAAGATGTGCATGCCTACAACCCATCCTCCGACACCTGGCAGAAAATTGAAACCAAAACGCCAACTGGCTTCTTGGGCGCGTCGGGGCTTTCGCTGTCAGACGGCCGTATCGCAATTGTTGGGGGCTATAATAAGGAACTGTTCGACAAGTACCTGCTGGAAGTTCTTACAACCGATAAAGCAGCGGAACCTGAGAAATGGAACAAGATCGTTGGCGATTACATGGGCATGGAGCCAGCTGACTATCTTTGGAACAAACAGGTTTGGGCCTTCGATCCAGCGAAAGCAACTTGGGCAGATCTTGGGGAAAACCCTTATAATCCTAACACTGGCAGTGGCATCGCAGCACTCGGCTCTGACAACTTCATGGTCATCAATGGCGAAATCAAACCAGGCCTTAGAACCGACCAAGTCAAGTCAATTGCCATTAATAGCAACGACGTAAGCTGGACTTTGAATCCCGCGCTGCCTGCGCAAGATGGATCACAAGTCCAAGAGGGTTTGGCTGCACCATATGTTGGCATGGCAACGAACGGCGCCGTTCTGGTTGCAGGCGGAGCCAATTTCCCGGGAGCACGCGCGAAGGCCGATCGCGGCGAATGGTTTGCACATGAGGGGCTGAGCAAAACGCGCGCTGATGGCGTCTTTGCGTTCCAGAATGACACTTGGACACAAGTTGGCGTTTTGGACGAAGGGTTAGCCTACGGCGCATCCATTACACTTGATGGTGGCGTATTGTTCATCGGCGGCGAAGACAATCAAGGCAATGCGCGCAGTGACGTGTTTTTGCTAGATTGGGATGGAGACCAGCTCCGCAAAACGAACTAAACACAAATGGGGCGGATGAAACCGCCCCATTTTTTTTTGGAAGAAGCCATTTCCAGCCCGCAACAACATCAGTGCGGTGATGAACTCAACGCTCCAATAGCTGCAAGACCTCAAAACGCTTAAAATCACTGATCATCATGTGCGCGTATTCACTGCCAAGGGTTCCGAAACCGCCAGTGTGAAATGCAAATTCAACGTGCGCCTCTTTTGCCGCAATTGCATCGACATGACTATCACCAACAAAAAGCGCATGGTGCGCTTCAACACCAATTTCATTTAGGCAATACAAAATGGGGCCGGGGTCGGGTTTTGGTCTCGGCGTGGTCTCAAACCCAGCAATTACATTGAAGAACTGCAAAACACCAACCGCTTCCAAAATCGATTGCGCACGAACTACAGGACGGTTCGTGCATAGCCCAATCTTGACCCCATTCAACTGCAACGCCTCAAGTAAAGAAGAAATCCCAGGGTACAACTTGGTAAACCGGCCTTTCGCCCCATCGTAAGCTTTTTCAAAGGTCGTGGTGGCCGTTGCCAACTGATTTGCTGTTAATGATGCACCTGCCCGCACAAGACAGCGGGCGATGAAGAGTTCCTGACCGTTACCGATAAACCCTTTGAGTTCGTCGCGGGAAATCTCTTCAAGCCCCAAGCTGTCGAGCATAACCGTGGCGGCGTGGTGGAAGTCGCCAAGACTATCCACCAACGTTCCATCCAGATCAAAGACCACCGCTTCAAGTTTAGGCGGCATCAGCGGCTCGCATCTCTGGCAAGAACACCGCGCTCCGCGAGTTGATAACAAGCCCAACTGTTGCCCCAACTTCAAGAATTGGCTGATCTACCGCATGGCTTTGATCTACCACAATTTGAGTATTGGCAACGTCAACCAAATAACGCACCTGCGCACCCAAAAACTCCCGGTGGGAAATCTGCCCCCGTAAGCCAGATAGTTCTACTTGCTCGGAAAGCGTAATGTTTTGTGGTCGCAAAATAAGACTGCCCGCACCAATTGCCGAGTTGTCAATTGCTAGTTGTTCGCCGGTAGGCAGCAAAAGCCTTGTCACACCATTTGAATTCACCAGTTTTCCCGTCAAAATATTGGCCGTCCCC
>NZ_CAKZPW010000107.1:0-6143 GCF_937139385.1 uncultured Maritalea sp.
GCTCAAACATCATAACGCGTTCGTACAGGTTTGAAACTACTCGTCCTGCTGTAAACTCAAACACTTCTGCAGGGTCAAAAGTGATGACATCTGCAATGTTTCTCGCGACCACAAACGTGTTCGCAGGCGTTTCGGCAAATGCCGGAATCGCCGATGATGCTAGAAGTATTGCTGCCAATGATAGGCCGCTAATTGAATGGAAAAACTTCATAATCCCCTCCCTCTTATAGTTAGTTTAAGACTCGCAATTCATCACATTTATTGATTTTTTTGATGAGTTTGCGATGGCTTTCCAAGAACACCACAGGTTTGAATACCTCCTATTTGCATCAAATCTGGGTGGCCTAGATGTGGATAAATTAGGGTGCCATGGCCACAAATTGTCAATCGGCTGACCACGGAATCTCATGCATTGTTGGCATGCGTTATGCGCAATTTGCATAAGTGATTAGTCGCTCGCTTGAAACCTAACTCAAGCCAATTGAGGTGGACTTACGTGTTTTTTGACCCGGAAATACCACACCCCAAAACATGCCGGCGCACGATGTTCGGCAATTGAAGTGTGCAAACAGGAATTCGTTTCTAGGTCTCGTTTTCAAAGATTTGAGTTTCAATTTCATCGCCTTCAACCTGACTTGCTCGGTACATACCAGCCGTGTTGAAACACAAAACTGGTGCGCCTGATTTGCCAATTGAAATCACACCGCCTCGTCCATCAATGGTCGGCAATTCTTCCATAACTTTTTGATGAACAGCGTCTGCGAGGGACAGGTTTTTGTAACGCATCAAGGCTGAAATGTCGTGCGCAACTGAAAGGCGAATAAACATTTCACCGTGCCCCGTTGCGGAAACGGCACATGACCGATTGTCTGCAAAAGTGCCCGCACCCACGATTGGCGTGTCGCCGACACGTCCAGGTTTCTTGTTGGTCATACCGCCGGTTGATGTTGCAGCAGCAAGGTTACCGCTGCGATCCCGAGCGACTGCTCCAACTGTACCAAATTTGTGATCGCTGTGGTCGAGTGTGACAATGAATTGTTCTTTAGCTGCGGCCAACTGTTCGCGCCGATATGGCGTATCGAAATAGGCTTGTTCGACGAACGGCACTTCAACGCTGGAAGCAAATTGTTCTGCGCCTTCGCCACACAATAAAACATGGTCAGACTTTTCCATTACCGCACGAGCGAGCGAAATGGGGTTAGCAATGTGCCCTACATTGATCACACCGCCGGCATCTAAATCCTTACCATCCATGATGGACGCGTCGAGTTCAAAATTGCCCTCGGAAGTAAGAACAGCGCCTTTTCCTGCGTTGAACAAAACATTATCTTCAAGGGACCTCACGGTCGCCTCCACTGCATCAAGGCTGGTGCCGCCAGCTTGCAGAATGTCACTACCAGCTTTTAGTGCCGCAGCCAGCCCCTCGTGACATTCAGCTTCTTTTTCAGGCGTTAACTTGTCGCGGGTGATGGTGCCTGCACCGCCATGAAGTGCAATTCCCCAAGCTACTTTTTCCATCTTTTCGCCTCTTAATTCCATTTTGATTTCGGATTTCAAACAAACACTACAACAGTACTCAAACAAGTGTGTCGATATGCATATTTAGCATAACACATACCAAATCGGCCTTAGCGCTTTTGTTTCAACCCTGCTTTCATCATCGCCAATGAGCGGAAATTCACCGCCAAATGTGCGTTGATAATCAACGCAACAGGGGAGGTTGCTGATGGCGGAAAAGGCTGGTCAGGGCATGAAGTTTGACACGAGCGTTTTGGAGATAAGCGATCTTTCGGTTTCGTTTGGCCAAGGTGAAAATGTCGTAAATGCCGTCAAAAATGTAAGTCTGCACATAAACAAAGGTGAAACTGTTGCTGTTGTTGGCGAGTCGGGTTCTGGAAAATCTGTCTCGGCATTGAGTGTGATGCGTTTGGTCGAGTTTGGCGGCGGAACAATAAGCTCTGGACAGATGAAGTTCCGCTGTCGGGATGAGAGCATTGTCGACATCTCAAAGTTTGATCAAAACGCCGCACGAAAAATGCGCGGCGACCAGATTGCAATGATTTTCCAAGAACCGATGACTTCCCTCAATCCGGTTTTTCAAATTGGCGACCAGATCGTTGAAGCGATCGTCACTCATCAAGACAAATCTCCGATCGAAGCCACCGCGGTTGCCCAGCAAATGCTGGAAACTGTCAGAATTCCGGACGCGGCTGCAGTTCTTAAGCGATACCCTCACCAGTTGTCCGGCGGCATGCGCCAACGCGTAATGATTGCGCTTGCCCTATCGTGCAATCCGCAACTTTTGATTGCTGACGAACCTACCACTGCATTGGACGTGACAATTCAGGCGCAAATATTGCGTCTTGTTCGTGATTTGCAGGAAAGCAGCCACATGTCTGTTCTGTTCATAACCCATGATATGGGCGTCGTAGCAGAAATAGCGGATCGCGTGGTGGTTATGTATCAAGGTGAGGTCGTTGAAGAGGGTTTGGTAGAGGACATTTTTGATGCGCCAAAACATCCATACACAAAGGCCCTGTTGAGCGCAGTCCCCCACCTTGGTGCAATGAACGGCACCATTGAGCCGGCACAATTTCCTTTTTTGAATGTTGATGGTACGCCCGAGAAAGTTGAAGAGCCAATAACGCCTGCGCCCATTGACTATTCTCAACCTTCTCTCCTGTCCGTTCGAGGTTTAACAACACGGTTTGACCTAAACGAAGGGTTGCTGGGCACAGTGACCAAACGTGTGCATGCAGTTGAGCAAATAGATTTGGATATCTGGCCAGGTGAAACACTTGGTATGGTTGGAGAAAGTGGCTGCGGAAAGTCCACAACGGGGCGTTCGATTTTGCAGCTGGTTAACTCCGAATTTAAGCGATTAAGGTTCGACGGTCAGGAAATGTCCGAAATCGCTGCCGCAGACTTGAGACGACTTCGACGGGAAATCCAGTTCATTTTCCAGGACCCCTATGCATCGCTCAATCCCCGTTTAACGGTGGGATTTTCAATCTGCGAGCCAATGCTAATTCACAAACTGGAAACCAAAGCGAACGCGTTTGATCGTGCTGTCTGGCTGCTTGAGCAAGTTGGGCTAACCGCTGACCACGCAAAACGTTATCCGCATGCGTTTTCTGGAGGACAAAGGCAGCGCATTGCCATTGCGCGTGCCTTATCCACCAACCCTAAGCTGATCATTGCCGACGAAGCGGTCTCCGCGCTCGACGTTTCTATTCAGGCGCAAGTGATCAACTTATTTATGGAGTTGCAGCAGAAATTTGGACTGTCGTATCTGTTCATCTCGCACGATATGGCAGTCGTTGAAAGAATTAGTCATCGCGTCGCGGTTATGTATCTGGGCCAAATTGTGGAAACGGGGCCACGACACAAAGTGTTTGAAAATGCTCAGCACGCCTATACGCGCCGACTAATGTCCGCCGCACCGGTTCCAAACCCGGCTTTGCGCACGAAGAGCCGAGAATTGATAACGGGAGAAATCCCAAGCCCGGTTCGCTCAATTGATAACCCGCCCCTCATCAACACATTTCAAGAAGTCGAAATGGGGCATTTCGTCGCCAACCAAACTATATAAAACCAATAATAATCAAACACTTGGTTGATCAACACCAATATAATCGGAGGAAAACAATGAAAAGAATAACGGGATTGGCTTTAGGGGCCGCAATTGCTCTATCGGCCCTGCCGATGGCTGCAACTGCAACGATGGCGCAAGATGTAAATATTGCGTTTGGTGCCACACTGGACACTTTGGATCCGCACAACAGCACCAGCAACGCAGTTGCTTCAATTGCAAGCGGCGTTATGCAACGTTTGATTGGCTTTGATCGTGATATGAACTTGGTGCCTATGTTGGCACAAAGTTGGGAAGCAAACGACGCTGCAACAGAGTTTACCTTCAAACTTCGCCACGGTGTAATGTTCCATGACGGCACTGACTTTAACGCTGATGCTGTGAAGGTAAACATTGGTCGACTGGCTGACCAATCATTGAACCTGAAACGGAATTCAATGATGAAAGTTGTGAAGTCTATTGATGTTTTGGATGAATATACTGTCAGAATTACGCTCAATGAGCCTTTTGGCGCAATGCTCGCAACTTTGGCACATCCTTCAATTGTTATGCACAGTCCCAAATCACTTGCCGAGAATGGAATGGATGTAAGCAAACACCCAGTTGGCACTGGCCCATTCATGTTTGATAGCTGGATTCCCGGTGAAAGCTACAAAGTAACGGGCTTCTCAGATTATTGGGATTCTGAGTGGCCAAAAGTGGACTCCGTTACATTCTTAACGGTCAAAGAGGCAGCAACAAGTGTGGCAATGCTTCGGGCCGATGAGGTTCAATATGTGGACACAATGCCCGCCGAACTCGTAGAGTCAGTGCGCGCTGACTCCAAATTCTTCGTTGAAGAAATCCCAGGCATCACCGTTTGGACAGCGTCCATGAACATGATGAAACCAGAGTTTCAGGATGTACGTGTCCGTAAGGCCTTCAATCTAGCAGTAGACAAAAATGCATTTATGCATGTGGTCTATTCGGGTCACGGCCGTGTTCCAGATTCGCCAATAGCACCGAATACAGCGTTCTATTCAGCCCAAACTCCATATACTTACGACTTGGACAAAGCTCGCGAACTTATGAAAGAAGCTGGATACGAAAACGGTTTCAAGATTGAAGCTTGGGCGCGCAATTCAACAGCTGAGACACGGATGCTTCAGTTCTTGCAGCAGCAATTGTCGCAAATCAACGTTGACGTTGAAATATTCCCACTTGAGCCAGCAACGCGTTCACAAAAAGTGTTTGGCAAAGACAATAAGCCAGAAGAGATGAAACACGGTCTGCTCATTGGCGGTTGGTCACCTTCAACTGGCGATGCTGACTGGCATTTGCGCCCTGTATATGCGACCGAAGGCTGGATCCCAAAAATCTACAATATGGGTTTTTACTCAAATCCAGATGTTGACGCTTACATCGCAGCTGGCTTGAGCTCTGCCGACGACAAAGTCCGTGGCGATGCTTACGCCGCGGCACAAGCTCAGATTTGGGACGATGCCCCTGTTATTTGGTTGGCTACTGAAAACAAAATGGCTGGCCGCCGATCAGACCTATCGGGCATTTTCCCGATGCCTGATGGTACCATGAGCTTTGCAAACGCAGCTTTTGAGTAAACCCAGTGACTTTTTACCCCGCCATCGGTGATGGCGGGGTAATCATAAGGATCTAGTTATATGTCACAATATCTGCTTCGACGCTTAATCGCCCTACTGCCCGTCCTGTTTATGATTTCACTTTTTGTGTTTTGGTTTGTTCACGCGTTGCCGGGGGATCCTGCGCGATTGCTCGCTGGGGATACCGCAACGCTTGAAGACGTCGAAGCCGTTCGCCGCGCACTTAAACTCGATCAGCCTCTTCATATTCAATACTTCACTTTTGTTACGAACATGGCCACGGGCAACTTAGGCAATTCATTGCGCACTGATGAGCCAGTAATTGATATGCTAAGCCGCGCGTTTATGCCCACATTTTGGCTTTCAATATGTGCACTCTCATGGTCGTTGGTGTTTGGATTATTTGTTGGCGTCATTTCAGCGGTAAAACGCGGCACCGCAGCAGACCACATCGGCATGGTTGCGGCTGTTAGTGGTATTTCGATGCCAAATTTTTGGCTTGGACTTTTGTTGATGCAACTGTTCTCTGTCCAACTTGGTTGGCTGGGCACGAGCGGTTTTAATGAACCAAGCGATCTCATTCTGCCTTCTATAACTCTGGGATCCGGAGTTGCCGCTGTTATGGCCCGTTTTACCCGCTCTGCTGTCGTAGAAGTTGTGCGCGAGGACTATATTCGTACGGCGCGGGCGAAAGGGTTGTCAGAACGTATCGTCATTTGGAAACATGCGCTGCGCAATGCATTAATCCCAGTAGTGACCATGACTGGTCTTCAGTTTGGCTTTTTGCTTGGTGGATCAATCGTGGTCGAGCGCGTCTTTCGTTGGCCAGGTCTGGGGTCGGTTCTTGTCGAAGCGATCGAATACCGTGACTTTGCAGTTGTTCAGGCCGAGATCATGCTGTTTTCCCTTCAGTTTCTGCTGATTAATCTGATCGTTGATGTCCTGTATGGGTT
>NZ_CAKZPW010000108.1:0-5515 GCF_937139385.1 uncultured Maritalea sp.
GGTACATCTATCGCCACACCTGCCGAGCCACCCGCTGTTTCACCGGCTAATGGCTCGGTCATTTATCAGGGCCCGTACCTTAATTACGGCCAAATTGTCATCTTAAACGTAGGACAAGACTACAATATTTTGCTGGCAGGCCTTGCCAGCACAAATGTGGCGTTGGGACAATTTGTGCTGATGGGAGAGCCGGTTGGAATTATGGGCAAGCGCACGATTTCTCAAACAATCGCGACCAGTGCTGGTAACTCGCGTCCAACGCTATATATTGAACTTCGTAAGGAAGGGGAGCCAATTGACCCTTCTGATTGGTGGGCGACCACAAAAACCGCAACGCAAAACGGATAAAAAATGAAATCTAGTATTGTTCGGGCCCTGTGGCTGTCCTTCATTATGATCATTGCTGGTGCACATGGTGCATTGGCGCAAGACCAATCAACGGGGCCAATGAGCGATGATGAGGTCTATCAAGAGCTCAACCTGTTTGGCGAGATATTCGACCGCATTCGCGATGAATATGTGGACGCGCCAAATGAGCGCGAATTGGTTCGTGCAGCCATTCAAGGCATGTTGACGTCGCTCGATCCACATTCAGGTTATCTGGATCCCAATGACTTTGAAGATGTGCGCGAAGATACGCAGGGCACATTTGGCGGTTTGGGTATTGAAGTGATCATGGAAAATGAAGTGATCCGAGTGGTTTCACCAATTGATGAAACACCCGCTGCACGTGCAGGCGTTTTGGCGGGTGACTTAATCGTTGAATTGGATGGTGTTGAAGTCCGTGGTCTTTCGCTTGATCAAGCCGTGGACAAAATGCGTGGCGAAATCGGTACTGACATTGAATTGACCATCGTACGTGAAGGCCGAGACGACCCCCTGAACATCACCATTACGCGCGACATCATCACCTTCCGTGTGGTGCGTACGTCAGTTCGTGACAATGTGGGGGTAATTCGCCTCGCACGGTTCACCGGACAGGCCTATGCCGGCATTGAAGACGGCATCCGCGAATTGCGGAGTGAAATGGGTGATGACATGAAAGGGTTGGTTTTGGATTTGCGCAACAACCCGGGCGGTTTGGTGGACCAAGCGGTCTATATTGCAGATGCGTTTTTGGCGCGCGGCAATATTTTGTCGACCCGCGGTCGCACCGATGATGAAAACACGCGCTATGACGCAAACCCTGATGATTTGGACAAATTGATTGCTGATATTCCTTTGATCGTTTTGATCAATGGGGGATCCGCTTCTGCGTCTGAAATTGTTGCCGGGGCGTTGCAGGACCAACAACGGGCCACTTTGTTGGGCACACGGTCATTTGGCAAAGGCTCGGTACAATCCATTATTCCACTTGGGGAAAATGGCGCAATGCGTTTAACCACTTCGCGCTACTACACGCCAAGTGGGCGTTCCATACAAGCCGCTGGCATTACGCCAGACATTGAGATTTTCCAAGACGTGCCCGAAGAGTTGCAGGGCCGAGATTTGCTTATTGGCGAAGCGGCACTTGATGGGCATATTGATGGCGGTACGGAAAAAGAAGCGACTACCGGTTCTTCTGTTTTTGTGCCCGCAGATCCAGATAAAGACAATCAGCTCAAGTATGCTGTTGATTTGATCAATGGTGTGGAAACTAATGAGGCCTTTCCACCCAAAGCAGATAATTAGAATATAGGAGAACAGGGCCCGATAGGCCCTTCATCGACGTGATAGGATAAACTGCGGCACATGATCGACAAGCTGGATAAGCCCTTGGGTCGCAGACGCGGCAAGGCCAAGCCACCCGAGTCCAAAACCAATTTGCCCCGCCTGCCTATAGTGCCAATTGCGATTGGCATTATGGCTTTGGTGATTGGTGCGCCTTTGGCTTGGATATTCTTTGTCGACAACCCAGAAGGTGGCCGCCCTGTCGCCAATGTGGAGGTCAACTCCGTTGTGGACAGCAATGAGCTGGCAAGAAACCTAACCGTTGAGGAACAAAGCCAAACCGAAGAACCGGGCACCGGAGTGATTGAAGTTGGGAATGGTGAGCAGCTCATTGTCAACACAGACGATTTGCCCGATTCAGATAATGCTGCGGTTGGCGGGCTTGTGCGTAAAGACATGTTGGAATTGAGCCAACATGGCTACATTCCCCAAGTTGCAAGCAATGGCGACCGGCCCGTCGATGTTTATGCCCGACCATCGATTAGCGCGAGTACGGCCGATGGCAAACCGCTGATCGCTATCGTTGTGACAGGTCTTGGCCTATCAAAAGACGGCAGCAATAGTGCCATTGATCGACTGCCGGACGACTTTACGTTAGCGTTTGCTCCTTATGGCAAATCGGTTGCTGAGATTGCAGGCAAGGCCCGAGAGGGTGGCCACGAGGTCATGTTGCAGGTGCCGCTAGAGCCTTTCGACTATCCGCAAAATGACCCTGGCCCGCAAACCCTACTGGTTGGCCAATCCGTGCGCTCAAATCTTGATCGGCTTTATTGGTTGATGTCGCAGATCCAAGGTTACACCGGAATCATCAACCATATGGGTGCAAAATTCACATCGTCATCTGGCGACTTTGAGCCCATCATGGAAGAGATTGCGTTGAGGGGCCTGGCCTATGTGGATGATGGCACTTCGAACAGATCTGTCGCGCCGCAGTTGGCGCAACGCTCTGGCGCAAATTTTGCAGTGGCAGACATCACATTGGATGATACTCCATCCCAAGCCAGAATTTTGGAGCAACTTAGCCGGTTGGAAATTCGCGCCCGAGAAAAGGGCCATGCTATTGGGCTAGCCACGGTGCTACCAATTTCGGTGCGCACCCTGACTGAATGGGCCCAAACACTGGAAGACAAGGGCATTATACTTGTGCCTGTAAGTGCGCTTTATACTCACCATGATGGATCATAATATGACTAATTTTGCACTGCGAGAGCAATTGCCTTACCGCCCATGTGTGGGCATTGTTTTGTTCAATAACGAAGGCAAAGTCTTCGCTGGGAAACGCAAACCACAAGACAAAGAATTTGCCAAATATATTTGGCAATTGCCTCAAGGTGGGATTGATAAAGGCGAAGTGGCTGCAGAAGCAGCTTTGCGCGAACTTTACGAAGAAACCAACGTCAAGTCCGTCGAAATTATTGAAAAATCCAAAAATCCCCTGTTTTATGATCTACCAGATGAATTGCTTGGCATTGGCTTAAAAGGCAAATATCGCGGCCAAGTGCAGGATTGGTTTGCGATGCGATTTACGGGTGAGGAAGATGAAATCAACGTAAAACGGCCAGCCAATGGCGCACACCCAGCCGAATTTAGCGCTTGGGCTTGGAAGCAATTGGACGAAATGCCGGATTTGATCGTGCCGTTTAAACGCAAAGTGTACGATGACATTTTGGCAATGTTCTCTCATATTGGCCCCAAGAAAGTCGCATAAGTGAAAACCATTGGCCTTATTGGTGGCATGAGCTGGGAGTCAACTGCGCTCTATGACGCCGCCATCAACAAATAAATCACAAAACGTAAGGGTGGCCTGCATTCGGCGCCGATTTTGATGCATTCCGTTGACTTTGAACCAATTGCAAAAATGCAAGCCGCACACGATTGGGATGGATTGGGCGCCGCTATGGTTGATAGCGCTCAACGCTTAGATCGAGCAGGCGCACAAGCAATATTTCTGGCCACCAATACGATGCACAATGTGGCACACCGCATTGAAGATAGTGTTGATCTGCCATTCGTTCATATTGCTGAACCAACTGCCGACGCTTTGTTGGCAGACGGTATTGAGCGTGTTGCTCTGCTTGGGACTGCCTTCACCATGGAAATGCCGTTCTACGTTGATCGTTTAGAAGCCAAAGGTTTGGATGTATTGGTGCCTGAAGTGGACCGCACCAACCTTTCTGGCATTATCTACAACGAATTGTGCAAAGGCATCATCAGTGATCAGTCTCGTTTGGTTTATATCGACGCCATCAATAAACTGAGGGCGCGCGGTGCTGAGGCGGTGATTTTGGGTTGCACAGAAATTACGATGCTGATCAGTGATGACGATAGCCCTATCCCCACATACGACACGACGGCCCTGCACGCAGGAGCCGCCGCTGATTTTATTCTGAGTTAGGCTGTTCGCTCTTAGTCCGCGCTTGTGATGATCCAACGTTGAGTATTGTCATTCTGCGCGCGACGGGTCACAGCTGAGTTGTCGTTTGAACCTTCATGAGCATCAACAAACCGGCCAGTGCTGCGTTGTTTGATTGTGTAGGTTTTGTTGCCCAGTGAAGTCATCACCCATTTCTGTGTCATGTTGTTTTGTTTTGGACGCGTTACGATATCGTAGCTTGTTGGGCCTTGGTGGGCATCTAGATATAAACCGGAGCTTTTTTGCTGGATCGTATAAGTATTGTTGCCTAGCAAACGCAGTACCCACACTTGTGTTCGGTTGAGTTGTGGTGGACGAGTAACCGCTGAATTGTCGTTTGATCCCTCGTGGGCATCCAAATAACGGCCAGTGCTCTTTTGTTGAATGGTGAACTCGCCAACAATGCTGCCGGAAGGCTGTGGTGCTGGTGCAACAGCTTTTTTGATCAACCAACGCTGCGTTGAGTTATTTTGCGGCGGGCGAGTGACAACTGAATTGTCGTTTGAGCCTTCGTGGGCATCAAGATAGCGACCAGTGCTCATTTGCTGCAATGTATATGTTTGATGCCCTTCCAGAACCAAACGCCATTGCTGGGTGCGGTTGTTTTGGCGATTACGAGTGACCGCTGAGCTATCGGCAGACCCTTCGTGTGCGTCCATGAAACGACCATTGCTCTTTTGCTGGATCGTATAAATATTGTTGCCAAGTGGCTTGAAGGTCCACACCTGCGTTGTGTTCGCTTGTTTAGCGCGGGTCACGATTGAATTGTCGTTGGAGCCCTCATGTGCATCCATAAAGCGACCATTGCTTTTTTGTTGGATGGTGAAGCCACCGCTAAGGGGGGTAACTGCCAATGGAGAAGCGAATGAGCTGCCCCCAAAAACTGAAGCTGTGATAATAGCGACGGCAGCTGATGCGCGTTTGATTGAATTCCAGTACATTTTTCTTCTCCCAATGAATTACTGTTCCCGTTTGTTGATCCCTTTGTAGAGCGGCGCGCATGAGGCTGCTTTGAACGGGGAATTCATATTGCGTTCATGTAGTTGAAAGGCAGGTAGAAAGAGGAACGCGCGGCTATCCCAAATGGGGTGAACAGTGGATGAATGGCCAGTTCACGCCAGAAACAGATGCTGACTTGTAAAACGGGGCAACATTTTGAAAAGGGAGATACCAAATGTCAGTTTCACGTAAAATCATTCAAGCCACATCCATCCTAACCGCAACCATGATGCTGGTTGCCGCAAGCGCAACTGTGAGCACCGCAGCGCCGCAAACATCGCTCACTGCTGGCGAAAAGTGCACAGTCACTTCAGGCCCAAACAAAGGCAAGTCAGCGCATCACAACACGAAGGGCGCAAAAAACAGAGCGCAAACGAGTCCTGCCATATTTTT
>NZ_CAKZPW010000109.1:0-5965 GCF_937139385.1 uncultured Maritalea sp.
CGCCTCGCACTTGATGCTGGGTCTCATTGTGGTGACGAAATGTTTGCCCGGGCCGCTAATCAATAATATCTAATTCCATATCCTTAAGCCGCTTTACCTCGTCGCGTAGGCGGGCGGCTTCCTCGAATTCGAGGTTGGTGGCGGCTTCGCGCATTTTGGCTTCGAAGTCTTTGATGGTGGCGGCGAGGTTATCGCCCACGTGCACAGCGCCCTTGGCGAACTTATCGCCGGTGCCGATGGTGACACGGTCGCCTTCGTAGACGGAATCCATGATGTTCTTAATGTCGGATTTGATCGATTGCGGCGTAATGCCGTGTTCAAGGTTATATTGTTCTTGCTTTTCGCGGCGGCGGTTGGTTTCGCCAATCGCGCGCTCCATAGAGCCTGTCACCTTGTCGGCATAAAGGATTACCCGGCCTTCAGCGTTTCGCGCAGCGCGGCCGATGGTTTGGATGAGGGATGTTTCGGAGCGCAAAAAGCCTTCTTTATCCGCATCCAAAATGGCGACCAAGCCACATTCGGGAATGTCCAACCCTTCGCGCAGCAAGTTGATGCCGATCAGCACGTCGAACGCGCCAAGGCGCAGATCGCGGATGATTTCGATCCGTTCAATCGTGTCGGTATCTGAGTGCATGTAACGCACTTTGATGCCTTGTTCGTGCATATATTCGGTGAGATCTTCGGCCATCTTTTTGGTCAAAGTGGTCACCAATGTGCGGTAGCCGACCTTGGCGACCTTTTTGATTTCGTCGATCACATCGTCGACCTGATTGGTGGCCGGGCGGATTTCCACCGGCGGGTCAATAAGGCCGGTTGGGCGAATGATTTGCTCGGCAAATACGCCGCCTGTTTGGTCCATTTCCCATTGGCCCGGCGTTGCGGACACATATACAGATTGGGGCCGCATAGCGTTCCATTCTTCAAACCGCAACGGGCGGTTGTCCATAGCCGAAGGCAAGCGGAAGCCATATTCGGCCAGCGTCGCTTTGCGGCGGAAATCACCCCGGTACATGGCGCCCAATTGGCCGACGGTGACGTGGCTTTCGTCAACGAAAACAAGCGCATTGTCTGGCAGATATTCAAACAGGGTTGGGGGCGGCTCGCCCGGCTGGCGGCCGGTGAGGTAGCGCGAATAGTTTTCAATGCCCGCGCAAGAGCCGGTGGCGCCCATCATTTCCAAATCGAAAAGGGTGCGCTGTTCCAAGCGCTGCGCCTCAAGAAAACGGCCCATCCCGTTGAGTTCTTGCAAACGGCCCTGCAGTTCGTTTTTGATGTAAATCATCGCCTGGTTGAGCGTGGGGCGCGGGGTGACATAGTGCGAGTTCGCATAAAGCCGGATGTACTTCATGTTCGCCGCTTTGTGGCCCGTCAGGGGGTCAAACTCCACGATGGATTCAATCTCGTCGCCCCACAGGGAAACCCGCCACGCCGCGCTATCAAAGTGGGCGGGGAAAATCTCGATCGTATCGCCGCGCACCCGGAAGGTGCCGCGCACGAAGGAGGCTTCGTTGCGTTTATATTGCAGGGCCACCAGCTGGGCGAGCAGTTCACGCTGATCGATTTTTTGACCTTCTTTGAGGTCAACGATCATTGAGGTGTAGCCTTCAACCGAGCCGATACCATAAATGCAGGACACGGACGCAACGATGATCACATCATCACGTTCCAGCACCGCGCGGGTGGCGGAGTGGCGCATCCGGTCAATCTGGTCGTTGATGGTACTTTCTTTTTCGATGAATGTATCGGTGCGCGGCACATAGGCTTCTGGTTGATAGTAATCGTAGAACGAAACGAAATATTCCACCGCATTGTTGGGGAAGAAGCTTTTGAATTCGCCATAAAGCTGCGCGGCCAAAGTTTTGTTGGGCGCTAAAATGAGCGCGGGGCGCTGGGTATTGTTGATCAGCGAGGCCACGGTGAAGGTTTTGCCCGAACCGGTGACACCCAGCAGCACCTGATCTGTTTCCCCATTCTCAATGCCTTCTTGCAATTCAGCGATGGCGGTTGGTTGATCGCCCTGTGGTTCGAACTTGGTGACCAGATCAAACTTGATGCCGCCTTCCATTTTTGGCGGGCGGGCCGGGCGGTGTGGTTTCCAGGCTTCAACGCCTTCCACTTCTTCGCGGCCGAATTGGATGAGGTTTTCTAGCGCTTTAACGGTTTCAGAAACGCCAGTGCTGGCGTCTGCGAACTGCCCCTTGTCGGCCCCTTTGTTGCGAATTTGGGACTCGGGCACATGGTTGAAACCCGCTTGTTGGGTTTCGCCGAATCCATCCAAATTTCCGGGCCGTTCAACCGCGTTGGCCTTGGATTTTGGTGACTTTTTCGACATGCCGGTGACGGTGTCTGGGTTCGATGTTTTGGTGTTTTTGCGTTTCGCTTCCTCCGCCTCGGCGCGGTCGAGCGCGCGCGCGTTGCGCAAGCGATGCTGGGGCAGGGGTTTGGATGCAACAATGTCCTCAGCTTTTTCGATCTCCGAAATGAAATCGTCGATCGAGAAATCTGGCTTTTCGGGGCGCTGGGGCTTTTTGTCGTCGCCGCTCATATTGCTGGGTCCATTGGTCGAATAGTAAAGGAGTGGCGCTGCTCATTCGTTCGCCGAGTTGTCTTGCAATATAGGAAGATTTTTTGTGAACGTAAAGGGAACATTTTGAGTTGTGCGCCAGAGAAAATCGATTTAGCTTAGCCGCAAATGGATCATTTCGAATAGGGTGATGGCCGAGAATAAATTCGCGTGCTTGTTCTAAGCCGTTTGTTCTTTGTCGTCTGTACACGGTTTTTCAAAAAGGTACTTATGGCAGATTTAGATCAAACGGCGCGTGTGGCCGAACAAACTGACAAGGGGGCCGATCACACTGCGCGCAATAGATTGGTGATCGCACTATTGTTGGGCTCAACTTTTGTTGTGTTTCTCAACGAAACGATTATGACGGTGGCGCTGCCCCGCCTAATGGTGGCGCTGGATGTTTCTGCAGGCGCGGTTCAATGGCTAACAACTGCATTTTTGCTGACCATGGCCGTTGTTATTCCGGTCACCGGATTTTTGATTCAGCGGATGAATACAAGGCCCATTTTTATTTTGGCGATGAGTATCTTTGCACTGGGAACGTTGATTTGCGCCTTATCCCCCGGGCTTGAACTGCTCATTTTTGGCCGGGTCGTGCAGGCGGTGGGTACCGCCATTATGATGCCCTTGTTGATGACGACTGTTATGACTTTGGTGCCCCCCGAAGCGCGGGGAAAAACAATGGGCAATATTTCTATTGTGATATCTGTTGCGCCAGCAATTGGACCTGCCATTTCTGGATTTATCTTGAATTATATGGAATGGCGTTGGCTGTTTATTCTTGTGCTACCGATTGCCTTGTTGGCTTTGGTGCTTGGGGCTAAATGGATGAAAAATGTTACCGAACCGCGCTATGCGCCTTTAGATTTTCTTTCTGTTATCCTGTCCGCGATCGCCTTTGGAGGCATTGTTTACGGGCTTTCGGGATTGGGTGGTGAGGAAACCGCAGAAATTGCTGGTTTGCCGGCATGGGGCACTTTGTTGATCGGCGCTGTGGTGATGGTTGTCTTCATCTTGCGTCAGCTTTCGTTACAGAAAAAGGATGCGGCCCTGCTGGATTTTCGCACCTTTCAATCCAAGCTTTATTCGATTTGTTTGGCCATGTTGGCAATCAGCATGATGACTTTGTTGGGCACAATCATTCTATTGCCGATCTATACCCAAAATGTGTTGGGGATTGATGCGTTACAAACCGGGCTTATTTTGATGCCGGGCGGGTTGATCATGGGTTTGCTCGCCCCCAGCGTTGGCCGATTGTATGACCGAATTGGTCCTCGGCCCTTGGTCATTCCGGGTGCCATTTTGGTTGCAGCGGTTTTGTGGGCATTAACACGCGTCGGGCAAGACACGAGCATGTGGAATATCTTGATCGGACATATGGTATTAAGCGTTGGTTTGGCGTTGGTCTTCACGCCACTTTTTACCGCTGGTTTGGGGGCCGTTCCACCTATGCTCTATTCGCACGGCAGTGCAATGTTGGGCAGTATCCAACAAGTTGCAGGCGCTGCTGGGGTGGCTTTGTTTGTGGCGGTTATGTCCATCCAAACGCGAAATTCTGTTGCTGCGGGGCTTGATGCAACAGCTGCCTTGACCAGTGGCATTCAGCTGGCCTTTATGTGCGGAGCGGCGATCTTTCTTGTTGCTTTGGTCTTGGCATTTTTTGTGCAACGCCCGCCCACGGTGTCGGCACAAGGCAGCGCGCACTAGGTGCACAGTTTCAACAAATATGGCCCCGTCCAATTTATGGTCGGGGCCGTTTTCACCCAAAGGTATGTCAGCGTTTTTAGAGCAGCAGTTGCACCAGGACTATGATCGCTACGCAGGCAAGGATGTAGCCGCCTTCAGTTAGTTTTGCGTAGGTGGATTTGCCCGTGAATGTGTTGTTGCCGTATTGCAAGACAACAAACATGGCACTGATCAACACAACCGCAGCCCAATTCTGAGAAGGGCTAAATAGCTCAATTATCCACGCGAGCAAAAACAGCCCGACAAACTGTGCGAGCATGGCGCTTAATGGCGGCATTGCTGGCTTGTATGCTTTCGCGCCAATCCCCTCGGCCCACTTTTTTACGAACAAAACGGGTGAATACCAAACAACGCCTAACAAATAAGAACCTATTGTACCGACAATTATGGCAATCCAACTGACCTCAAAAACATCAATCATTTCTGTGTCTTTCTACCAATGTGATCAATAAAGCCCCATCCAACTAAGGACGGGGCCTCTCTCTCCGCAGTATTTTTCTTGGCTAAAGCACCATTTGCACAGCGATCATGATCACAACTGCGATCACCCAATAACCGCCATCAACCAATTTCGCGTAAGTAGATTTTTGCGTGAATGAGTTGCCCGACCATTGCAACAAAACAAATGCAACCGTGATCAAGATGATGGTCAAGAGGCTGTTTGTTGCCGCTGTAATAGCGACAACCCATGCTAGGCCGATTAGACCAAGAGCTTGTGTTGCCATTGCCCCCATCGGCATCTCGCTGGCATCGCCCAATTCAACTTTGCTGCCCTCAGCCCACTTGGTGCCAAATAATTTTGGTGAATACCAAAGCCAACCTACCAAAAAAGCGGCAACGGCGCCCACGATTATGGCCAGCCAACTTACATTTGCGGTGATTTCTTCCATATTAGTCCCCATTGCTTTGGGGCGGTTCCCCTAAAACATGCCATCGCCCCATACGGCGTGCAAAACTTTGCATGGGTGCGACATTTTGGCAAGTATTTGTTAACCATTGGAAGTTGCTTCCTCTTAGAGAGATTTGGCCATGTTTATGTCTGTGGTCTTATATCCAAGGCTTTCATAAAGACCTATCGCACCGGAATTGAAACCGAATACATGTAGCGCCAATTTGGTTGCACCCAATTCACTTGCAACCGGTTCGATGAGGCGCATTGCAACTTGAGCGTGCCCCAAGCGACGAAAGTTTGCCGCAATTTCGAGGTCATAAATGAATGCGGTCGTGACGCCCCATTTTGTTGAAATCACAAACCAGACCGTGCCGATTTTTTGATCATCGCCATTCAGAATGGAGAACAGGTAGCTGTCGGGTGTGTTCAGTCGATATTGCTTTATCAGCAGATGGGCCAAGAAAAGTGATGGCTTCTTGTCATACCCCAATGGCCGACGGCATGCATATTTTTACTAATTCGCCACGGATAGAAAAGCTGCGCAAAAATATTGTCGAACTAGTGCTCAGTGATCACCCTGAAAATTGCGAGACTTGTCCGTCAAATAATTATTGTGAATTACAAGATGTTGCTCATACCACTGGTGTAAGGGAAATTCGCTTTGGCGATCAACAAAGCAGAGGCAAACAAAGTCGCGATAGTTTACCTGCGGTTAGCAAGGATAGTGAACATCCGTATATGCGCATGGACCTGTCGTTATG
>NZ_CAKZPW010000110.1:0-4694 GCF_937139385.1 uncultured Maritalea sp.
TGATTGAAGCGGATGGGCTGATCCTATTTTCGGACATTGATGGTCTTTATACCGCCCCGCCGCATCTTGATCCCACGGCAAAACATTTGCCCTTGATCGACAAAATCACACCAGCGATTGAGGCAATGGCGGGAGGGGCCGCCAGCCATCTTTCGCGCGGTGGCATGGTGACCAAGGTCGAGGCGGCGAAAATGGCCGTCAATGCCGGGACCGCCATGGTGATTTGCAAGGGCCATGCGTTGCATCCGCTCAAAGCCTTGTTTGAGGGCGGCAAGCACAGCTATTTTGTGCCCAGCGATACGCCACGCGCGGCCCGCAAAAACTGGATAATGGCATCACTGCCCACGGGCCGTGTGTTCATTGATCAAGGCGCGTTAAAGGCCCTTCGATCTGGGCGCAGCCTATTGCCCATTGGGGTGACCAAGGTGGACGGCAATTTTCAGCGCGGGGACGCTGTAGCGATTTTTGATCCGGCGAACGGCGAAGTGGCGCGTGGGCTTGCCAGCTTTGACGGGGTTGATGCACAAAGAATTGTTGGGCGACGATCGCAAGACGTTTTAGAAATTCTTGGCCCCGTCAGCCGCACCGAATTGGTGCATCGCGACAATTTGGTGCTGACGGGAAGTGAGTTAGAAGGACAAACGCAATGAGCGCATTGGCTTCACAATCACACGGTGATGTTGTGTCTATCATGCAAGATCTTGGGGCGGCTGCAAAAGCCGCTGCACGGGTTTTGGCCACTGCATCCTCAGCGCAAAAGAATTTGGCCCTTACGAGCGCCGCTGAGCATTTGAAAGCAACAACAAATGAGATTTTGGCCGCCAACGCCAAGGATGTTGAAGCTGGGCACGCCAAAGGCATGACGCCTGCGTTTATCGATCGGCTGACGTTGGATACTGCTCGCATTGGTGCCATTGCTGATGGGTTGCTCGCCATTGCAGAATTGGCTGATCCGGTTGGAACAAAAATTACAACGATTGAGCGGCCAAACGGTTTGAAGATTGACCGTGTTCGCACACCGCTTGGCGTGATCGGGGTGATTTTTGAAAGCCGCCCAAATGTGACAGCAGACGCCGGTGCGTTGTGCCTAAAATCTGGCAATGCGGTGATTTTGCGCGGTGGATCGGATAGTTATCATTCTTCTCGCGCAATTCACACAGCGCTTGAAGCCGGTTTGGAAAAAGCGGGTTTGCCAAAAACGGCAATCCAACTGGTGCCGACAATAGATCGCGCTGCGGTTGGTGAAATGCTCAAAGGCCTTGATGGCAATATTGATGTGATTGTGCCGCGTGGTGGAAAAAGCTTGGTGGCTCGGGTGAACCAAGAAGCGCGGGTGCCGGTGTTTTCTCACCTTGAAGGTATTTGCCATATCTATGTGGACAAAAGCGCAAATCTAGCCATGGCGACCGAAATTGTATTGAATGCAAAAATGCGCCGCACTGGCATTTGCGGGGCTGCTGAGACATTGCTGGTCCATCGCGATATTGCGGCTGAAACTGTGCCGTTATTGTGTGAAACATTGGCGGCACAAGGGTGCGACATTCGCGGTGATGCCATCGTACAATCGCTCTTTGACAAAGCGACGCCTGCAACTGATGAAGATTGGTCAACTGAATATTTGGACGCAATTATTTCAGTAAGAATTGTCGATGACGCAAATGCTGCAATTGAGCATATTCAAACCTATTCGTCTGGCCACACTGAAGCGGTGATTGCAGAAGATGCAAGCGTTGTAGAGCAGTTTTTTGCCCAAGTTGATTCAGCAATTGTGATGCACAATGCTTCAACCCAATTTGCTGATGGAGGCGAATTTGGTATGGGCGCAGAAATTGGCATTGCCACGGGCAAAATGCATGCGCGTGGCCCGGTTGGGGTGGAACAACTAACAAGCTTTAAGTATCTTGTTCATGGTACGGGCCAGACCCGTCCGTGAGCACAGTATTCTTAGACAATGCCCGCACAGACCGTTTGCCACATTCCGCGCCTGGAATGCGAATTGGCCTATTTGGTGGCAGTTTTAATCCCCCTCACGATGGGCATCGGCTGGTTTCTCGCCAAGCCATGAAACGCTTAGGGCTGGATGCGGTGTGGTGGTTGGTTTCGCCGGGAAACCCGTTAAAAGACCACAGCGAATTGGCCCCCCTTCAGGAACGTATCGATGCTGCGTGCAAACTTGTCGATCACCCGGCGGTTCGCATTACAGGCTTTGAGGCGGAGCATGGCTTTCGCTACACGTATGACACGCTCGAGTATTTGACCAATAGCTTGCCCGATCGCAAATTTGTTTGGATTATGGGCGCTGACAATCTGGTTGGGTTTCACAAATGGGAGCGCTGGCGCGATATCGCACGCATGATGCCCATCGCGATTTATGTGCGTCCTGGAACGGCTAGGCGCGCACCCTTTTCACGTGCGGCAACGGCTTTAAGTGCGTATCGTATTGATGAAACGGACGCGCGCAAACTGGCCAATATGCAGGCTCCTGCCTGGATGTATATGCATGGCATAATGAGCGAACTTTCCTCCACCCAAATCCGCAACGGCAAGAAGAGTGTTTCCTCTGCCGGATGAGGCTTGAAAAAATGCGCCAAAAAGCGCATAATCCACCCAATGAGCGGCCTGAGGGCTGCGTTGTTTTTCATAAGGACCAAACGAACCGACATGGTTTCATTATTGCCTCACACGGTTGCACGCGGATGACGCCAACAACCAACCAACAGGGCGCTAAAGCCCCTAAAAATCAACCTGACATCAAACTTTTCGATCTCGTTTCTACTGTTTTGGAAGACGCCAAAGCCGAAGATACGATTGTGATCGATATTCGGCAGAAATCTAGTCTTGCCGATTATATGATTGTCACTTCTGGCCGATCAAACCGACATGTTGGTGCGATTGCTGACCAATTACAGCGCGCTATGCGTGAAGCTGGCTATGGCCGCCCAAAAACTGAGGGATTGCCCCAGTGTGATTGGGTGCTTGTGGATGGCGGCGACATTATTGTGCACATATTCCGCCCTGAAGTGCGCGAGTTCTACAATATTGAAAAAATGTGGTCCGCAGATTTTCCCGGTGAAACCGCTTAACTTATGCGTATTTCGATTGCCGCTATTGGCCGGCTGAAATCTGGCCCCGAGCGGCAATTGGTGGACCGATATCTTGAACGTGCGAACGGCGCGGGCAAGCAAATGGGTTTATCCGGTTTTGACATCCAAGAATTTGGCGAAGCGCGCCACGACAATAGCGCGCAGCGCAAAGCCCAAGAAGCAAACCAACTGCTTGGGTGCTGCCCCGAGGGTGCAAAGCTGATTGCACTTGATGAACGTGGGCGGACAATGACCAGCCCAGATTTTGCGCAAAAGCTTGGTCAGTTTCGCGATGACGGTGCGCGCCAGTGCACATTTGTTATTGGCGGGCCTGATGGACTTGACGCCAGTGTGCGCAAGCGGGCTGACCTTGTTTTAAGCTTCTCCCCCCTCACCTGGCCACACCAAATCGTTCGGGCCCTTTTGTGTGAACAAATCTATCGCTCCATCACCATTATGAGCGGGCATCCATACCATCGCGAATAGTGAACGCGCTTTGGCGAACTAAATCACAAAAACACTTTTTGATTTGCTAGATTACATGGACTGATTCGGTCCTTTATTTGCGCTATTGAGGTCATGTGAGTTTGGCTCGTGATTTGTTTTCCACATTCATTATGCGCAGCGCGTTAGCCTGCTGCATTTGCGCAGCCTGTTTGAGCGTGCCTGCCCTTGGTCAGTTTATTGACCCGCAAACAACCGAAGACGCACGCGCTGAACTTCAAAAAATCGAAAAAACAATCGAAATCAGCACAGAGCGGATCGATGCCTTGCGCAAAGAAATTGCAGATATGGAAGGCGACCGCAGTCAGCAAACGGCGGCCCTGATTGCATCGGCGCAGCGGGTAAAATTGGCAGAAATAGAAGCAAATGCCGCTTCTGAACGTATGGCGGAACTTCGGGCTGAAGAAGCAAGTATTCAAGAAACGTTAGATGTTGAGAATGGCGAAATTGCTACATTGCTCACCGCCTTGCAGATTATTGGACGAAACCCGCCCCCTGCATTGATTGTTGAACCAAATAACGCCACTAAGTCGGCGCGTTCCGCGCTGCTGTTGGCTTCAATTCTACCGCAATTGAGCAATCGTGCAGATGCGATACGCGTTGAGTTGGATGCGCTGTTGGACATCAAACAACAAGTGGCGGGCGAAGAAACGCAGCTACGCGAACAGCTGAATGTTTTGCGCGAAGAAAAATTACGCATTGCGGTTTTACTTGAAGCACGACGTACCGGGGTTGAACGCGCAAGCCAGGCATTAAGCTCTGAGCAACGTGAGGCAGAACTGCTGGCCAGCCGCGCCAAATCACTCAGCCAATTGCTCAAAGTGCTTGAAGACGAAGTTGCCTCAGTCAGTCAAGCCAATGACGCTGCACGCCAATCAGATGAAAACGCGCGCTTTAATGTTGGCGAGCAGTTGGAAGAAGAAGCCATTCAGCTTGCCCTGGCCGATACCAGCCGTGATACGCCCGCCTTTCCATTTCCGATGGGTAAAGGGCACTTGGCCCTTCCCACAAATGGGGTAAGTGTAATTGAATTTGGAAACAATGATGGGTTTGGTGGCGAGGCAAAAGGTACATTTATTGTCACACGTGCAGAGGCACAAGTTGTTT
>NZ_CAKZPW010000111.1:0-27202 GCF_937139385.1 uncultured Maritalea sp.
GAATTGCTCGCCCACTTTCGGCAGCGGCTCGCCTTCCTCCTCATAGATCGCCAACGATCCGCAGGTTGCCGTCTTTTTACCCAAAACGATTAGATCCACCAGTTCATCGCGCAGCTTTTGGCCATCACCAAACTCTGCGATCTCGAGATCACGATATTTGGCGGCTAAACCACCAACGATAAAAAAGCGCTTTAACAAATGCGCAAAGCCACGCGCATCATCAATTGCAAAGTGCGTGTGTGGCTGATTTCCGATCCATGTGTCTGGCACACGCCGTGTGGTCCAATCATGGTGCGGCGCATTCGCGATTGTGCCCGCTAGCGAATAGATATCGACACAGCCGCCGGCAAAAATCCGCTTTTGCTTGCCCGGCCCACCAAACACGCGCGTGTTGGCAAACTGATCCAAATAATGGTCCATATAGGTTCCATCAAAAATCAACGGTGCAGAGGCGAACGCCATGCGTGCCTTAAAACCTTCCAGCCACGCAACATAGTCAGCCATTGCATCTTCGGGCGCTTTTGGATTGGTTGTGGCCGCAGCATATGCTTCGGGCTCGGTCTTCCACCACTCCATTGTTTCGGGATCAGGCACTCGATCTGAGCGCGGCTCAAGCACCGTTTCAAACTCGCCCAACACATCGCCACGACGATTCATAGCCACGCTCGCAAAACTCAGCATGGAGTTACGCAATGGGCTTGGGCCATCTGTTTCAATGTCTGTGACGATATAGACGGTTTCGTCTATATCGCTCGACGTTGTTGTCACGATGACAAGCCCCCAAACAATGTTGGGAGATCAAGTGGGCGGAAGCCATAGTGTTCCATCCAACGTTTGTCGGCGTCAAAGAAGTCACGCAGGTCTGGCATGCCATATTTCAGCATCGCGATCCTGTCGATCCCCATGCCCCAAGCAAAGCCTTGGTAAATATCTGGATCAAGGCCGCAATTGCGGATGACGTTGGGGTGCACCATGCCGCAACCCAAAATCTCTAGCCAGTCATTGCCTTCGCCAATTTTCACTTCATTGCCCGAACGATCACACTGCACGTCCACTTCCATGGACGGCTCGGTGAAGGGGAAGAAGGATGGGCGGAAGCGCGTTTTGACGTTATCGACTTCAAAATAGGCTTTTAGGAATTCTTCCAGTACCCAACGCAATTGGCCAATGTGTGATGATTTATCAATCACCAAGCCTTCAAGCTGGTGGAACATTGGGGTGTGTGTCTGATCACTGTCGCAACGATATGTGCGACCCGGAATCACCACGCGAATTGGCGGTTCTTGGTTTTCCATGGTGCGAATTTGCACAGGGGACGTGTGCGTGCGCAGTACCATTTTATTGCCATTGCTTTCTTCGCCCTCGGCCACAGGCTTGGCTTTCATGAAAAACGTATCGTGCATTTCACGAGCCGGGTGCCCCTCAGGGAAATTCAGCGCGGTGAAGTTGTAATAGTCGCTTTCAATGTCTGGGCCTTCGGCGATTGCAAAACCCATGTCAGAAAAAATTGCGGTAATTTCATCCAGAGTTTGAGACACAGGGTGAATGGAGCCGCGCTGCATCGGACCTGCTTGAAGTGGCAGGGTCACATCGACCTTTTCTGACGTCAAACGCGCTTCAAGCGCCGCCTTTTTTAGCGTTGCCGATTTGGCTTCAATCAATGCTGCCATATCGTTTTTGAGGCCGTTGATTGCAGGGCCTGCAGTTTGGCGTTCCTCAGGGGACATTTTGCCCAAAGACTTCAGCTGACCTGAGACGGAGCCTTTTTTGCCCAAAGCTGCAACGCGCACAGCGTCTAGCGCTTTCTCGTCACTTGCATTTTCAATGTCAGCGGTAATTTGCTCGCGCAATGTATCAAGTGAGATTACGTCGTTCATTTTGGACCTCTTGTCCCCTCAAATGCATCAAAGTGGGCGTTATTGGCCCATCGGTTATGTTGATTGTAGATTCGGTGTGCACCATACAAACGCACAAAGCCCTGTGCCACCCCTTTAAGGAAGGCACAAGGCTTTTAATTCGGCCTCAGATAGAATGAGGTAAAAGCTTTAAGCTGAAACCCGCTCGTGGGTTACAACGTCAACTTCTTTGAGGTAGTCAAGAGCGGCTCTTGATGCGTCAACCAAAGCTTTGAAGCTTTCAGGGTTACGCACTGCCAAGTCAGCCAATACTTTACGATCTACCGCAATCTCAGCCTTGCTGAGGCCGTCGATAAATCGACCGTATGTTAGGCCGTGCTCACGCACTGCAGCATTGATCCGCTGAATCCACAAAGCACGGAAATTCCGCTTTCTTGCTTTACGGTCGCGATATGCATATTGACCAGCTTTTTCAACTGCCTGTTTAGCAATACGGATCGTATTTTTACGACGGCCGTAATAGCCTTTTGCAGCTTTGATTGTTTTCTTATGACGGGCGTGGGAGGTTACGCCTCTTTTTACACGTGACATGGATCTGTATCCTTAAAAGTCGTTATTAGGCGTAAGGCAGGAATTTTTTCACCGTACGGGCATCTTGAGCACACATGGCGCTCGTACCGCGATTTTGGCGAATATATTTGCCGTTATGGCTGATCAAACGGTGACGTTTGCCTGCTGCTGCTGCCATGACTTTACCAGTACCAGTCACTTTAAAACGCTTCTTCGCGCCAGACTTTGTCTTCAGTTTGGGCATTTTGCTCGTCCTTTTCTTTGCCTTCAGGTTTAACCCCCAAGGCGGGTTCAGCATTATGGATCAACTCGGCATACCCTTCGGCCGGCCGACCCGCTTGAAGTTCAGGGTTATAATCCCACGACTATCAATATGCAAGCATTGAATCGCCGGATTCTGCGTACATGTTACTCGTCGTGCTGGTCGATGAGAATATCGTTGCCATCAGGGTCCGTGAACGCTGCCATTTTTGGATAGTCCTGTCCGCCCATTTGCATGGAGTATTCGATGCCCAGCGCATCCAATTTCTTGTGGATGGGTTTAATATTTTTTGGATTGAACGTCAGTATGTTCTTTTCGAACATGCCTTGGAATATGCCAATTCTTGCATCCCCATTGGCCAACACGAGCCAATTCTGTTCTTCCACACCAGCGACCACTTCAAAGCCGAGACCTTGATAGAATTCTTTTGACTTTTTGATGTCTTTTACGTTCAGGCTAACTGAAAATCGTCCTAGTTCCATTTGTCTCGCCTCCTCTTTTTAAAGACATGTATATAGCACATACAAAAACGGGCCCGAAGGCCCGTTCAAACACTCAAATCTGCGCCCGAATTATTTCTGGGCAGTTGGCGACAAAATCATAATCATTTGCCGGCCTTCAGTTTTGGGTTGAGCTTCAACCTTTGAGATTTCGGTCACTTGATCGCGCACTTTGTGCAACAGCTGCAGGCCAAGCTGTTGGTGAGCCATTTCACGGCCACGGAAACGCATGGTCACCTTAACCTTGTCTCCACCTTCCAAGAACTTCACCACATTGCGCATTTTGACTTCAAAATCGTGCGTATCGGTATTTGGACGCATCTTGATTTCTTTGACGTCAATAATTTTTTGCTTTTTGCGCGCTTCGGCCGCCTTCTTTTGGGCTGCGTACTTGTATTTACCCAAGTCCAAAATTTTACAAACCGGCGGTTTCGCGTTGGGCGATATCTCCACAAGGTCCAAACCAGCTTCGCGCGCGCGTTCCATCGCGTCACGAGTACTTATCGTGCCGTGGTTTGTGCCTTCTTCATCGATGAGTTGAACATCTGGGGAGGTAATTTCTCGATTTGAGCGTGGCCCATCTTTTTGGGGCTGCACGGGTCTTTGGGGACGACGAATGGTGACTTTTCCTTCTTTTGTGAAACCTAGGTGATTTATGCGCATAAAATCTGGTCAAATGGATCTAAAGTCAACCGCCAAACAGAAGAATTGAGCGCTGATTGCGAAATAGTTGCTGCTCTTCTATCAAATAGAGCAGTTTTAGTGAGATTCGGTGACCACAAGTGCAGATTTTATCCCAACATCTAACCCTAGGCGAGGCGAACACCCGTCGCCAGTTGGCGATATTGCATCGGAAAGGCAATGGTCCGGGTCTTTTTTGGCTCGGTGGCTACAATTCGGATATGCAAGGCAGCAAGGCTGTGGCGCTTGACCAATTCGGCGCGCAAAACGATCTTCCCGTCACCCGTTTTGATTATATGGCGCACGGTCAATCAACCGGCGATTTCATGCATGCAACAATAAGCACGTGGCTTGAAGACGCGATTGCCGTATTTGAAAACTTCACAGACGGCCCACAAATCCTTGTGGGCTCGTCTATGGGGGGATGGCTTTCTATGTTGCTCAACCAACATCTGCGAGCGCGCAATATTAATTCGGTCACGGCAATGGTTTTGATTGCGCCCGCCATTGACATGACCCGAGAACTGGTGCCGAACCGTTTCACCCAAAAACAGCTGCAAGAGTTAAAGCGAGTTGGTTATTTAGAGGTGCCAAGTGCTTATGCTGACGCGCCCTACATCTACACCCAAAAGCTACTTGATGACGGCGCACAGCATTTGCTTTTTGGCACGCAGATTGAAACGGGATGCCCAGTGCATATTCTCCAAGGGCAGCAAGATCCTGACGTGCCACCGGCCCACGCGCAACGCTTGTTGCAGCATCTTATGTTGGATGAAGCTCACCTAACCCTAGTGCCGGACGGTGACCACCGTCTGTCGCGACCTCAAGACTTGGAAATGCTTAGACGATTGCTTAGCTCTCTTGTTCAAGAATAGAGGCAAGCCCTTCACGGTATGTTGGGAAGTTTAACTTCAGACCTAAATCCTTCTTTAGCCGCGCGTTGCCGCAGCGTTTGTTGTCCCCATAAAATGAGCGCGCCATTGGCGTCATATCCGCCGTTTCAAAGGGCTCTTCGGGAGGCGGAGGCAAATCAATCATCTTCGCCGCAAACTCAATCACCAGATTTGGCGATGCAGGTTCATCGTCAGCGCCGTTAAATACACCTGTGGCTTTTAGTTGAGCAGCTCTAATGACGATTTGGGCGATGTCTTCAACATGTATTCGATTGAATACTTGCCCCGGCTTTACGATGCGCCGCGATTTTTCAGCACGAATTTTGTCAAAAGTGGAGCGGCCCGGGCCATAAATCCCAGCTAAACGGAAAGTCGCGAATCCAACTCGGTTTGCACTTGCTTGTTTTTGCCATTCTTGTTCAGCGCTTACGCGCCATTGGCCACGTTTAGAGACTGGCTTGGGTTCAGTTTGCTCTGAAATCCAAGCCCCATCAAAATCGCCATAAACCCCGACAGTTGAAAGATAGCCAAGCCATTGAAGATTATTTGCGAGTTTAAAGAAATTTGGGATCGCACTTAGTATCGGATCCCCCTCTTGTGATGGGGAGGCTGAAATGACCACGTGGGTTGCAGTTGCCAAGTGTTCGGCCAATTCGTTTGTCAGTGCACCATCAAAAATGATAACATCTACACCTTGGGACACGAGCTTTGCCCGTTTCTCCGCACTACGGGTGGTACCTACGACTTCGCCGGGCCATTGTTTTGCAATAGCAAGACCTGAATAGCCAATGCCGAAAATCACGAGCTTCATTTTACATCTCCCTGCCACTCGGCCATCACGGTCTCATCGGCTTCAGTTTTTTTTGCCGATTGAGCACAACTTGCGAATTCATTTGATGTTACGTGCTGGCTTAAAGCCCAAACCGCAGCGCCGCGTACAATTGGATTATCTTCGTTTAGATGGGCTTTTATGTCGCCAACCACATCATGTCCTTTTGCGTTGCCAAGAGCGATCAACACATTGCGCAAAAATGCATCGCGACCCAACCTTTTTACCGGTGACCCAGCAAAATGGGTTCGAAATGCTGCATCATCGAAATTGGCCAAGTCCACAAGATTCGGCGCGCGCAGGTCTTCACGCATTTGCAGCTTAATGTCGGCAGTGGTTTTGGCAAACTTATTCCACGGGCACACTGCCAAACAATCATCGCACCCATAAATGCGATTGCCAATTGGTTTGCGAAACTCAACCGGAATAACGCCCCTAAATTCATTGGTGAGGTAAGCGATACATTTGCGCGCATCCAATTTGTAGGGTTCTGGAAAAGCGTTGGTTGGGCAAATGTCCAAACAGCGGGTGCAGGAACCACAGTGATCTGTCTCAACCTCATCAATTGGCAGCTCAGCGTCTGTCAGGATCGTGCCTAGAAACAACCAACAGCCTTCTTGCTTTGAAACAAGCACTGTGTGTTTGCCTTGCCACCCGATCCCGGCTTGCTGGGCCAGTGGCTTCTCCATTAAAGGGGCCGTATCGACGAAAACCTTAACGTTGCACGCAGCTTGGCGGCTCAACATCCCGGCCAGCTCTTTCAGCTTGCCTTTAATGATGTCATGATAATCACGGTTACGGGCATAAACTGAAATGATTCCCTTATCTGTTTCCCCCAACATATCCATCGGGTTTGTGTCAGGCGTATAATTGTATGCCAACACAATCGCTGACTTTGCTTCAGGCCAAAGAGCGTTTGGCGACACACGGCGCTCAAATGTCTCTGCCATCCAGTCCATATCGCCATGCCAATTTTTCGCGATCGCGTTTTGCAAGTTGGTTTGCCAATCGGCCGGCACTTTTGCTGAGGCTATGCCAAATTGCACAAACCCCAATTTTTGTGCACGTTTTTTAAGATCGGCAACAATTTTGGATGATGGAGCAAGACCCAAAAATCAATGTCCGCATAGGTTGCCGATGCGGGCATTCCAACAACGCGATCAAGCAACAAGGATCTGAACGCTGGGCGTGATTTTAGGCGTTGGTACCAATCTTTCACTTCTGGGGCGGTCGCCCATGGCACTTCTGCCAAATAGTCAAGCGAAGACAGTTGAGCGGCAAACGCGAAGTCAGCCATGGTCATTTCGTCACCGGCAAGCCAACGACGCGTGGCCAGTAAATAATTGAAGTAGGCCAAATGCTCGGTCAAGTTCGCCCGCGCAGCACGCAAAACCGATGTATCCGGACTTCCACCAGGTCGATCATTCTTGATGAATTTCTCTTCAATGATATAGCGAGACACATCGTCGGAAAACTTGGTCAGCGCCCAATCCATCAGGCGACGTGTTTCTGCCCGCATCCTGGGATCAGTCGGCAACAAAATTGGCTGGGTGCCGAATTGCTCTTCGATAAAATAAATAACTGCACTGGCGCCCACCAAGGTCAACTGATCATCGACATTTAGAACAGGCACGTCACCTGCTGGACTTACATCCAAAAAGTCTTGTTCACGACGCCATGCTTTTATATGCACCAGTTCGATTTCTTTGCCGTATTCAGCACACATGAGGCGTACCAAACGGCATGTTGGGTCAAGCGTATAATGTAGCAATTTCGGTACAAACATTTTTCGACCCCTTTTTGGCTTTACTCGAGATTGGTACGGATTAAGAGTGGCGTTAGAACAAAGATAACATCTTAACGTTAATTTGCGCCAAATTTTCACCAATTGATAGGAGAACTCATGGCCGCCGATCAAGGCATTTTTGTGCCCCTGATACTTGGAATTGTCGAAGGGTTAACAGAGTTTCTACCTGTCTCCTCAACTGCCCACATTTTATTGTTGGGTGATTGGTTGGGATTTGAAAACCCGGGGCAGTCATTTGAAGTGCTTATTCAGTTGGGTGCAATTTTGGCTATCGTTACGATTTATTTCAAAAAACTGCTGGACCTGTTGCTCGATGCTTTGCGTGGCAAAGCATACGCCCTTCGGTTTGCCGCTGGGGTTTTGTTGGCGTCTTTTCCCGCTGCAATTGCTGGGGTGTTGTTGCATGGCTACATAAAAACCGTCCTCTACAATACGCCCCTAATCATCTGCTCAATGCTGATCACGGGTGGGATCATTTTATTGATCGTTGATCGGATGAAGCTGACGCCCAAATATGACGACATTTATGAATATCCATTGCCCTTATGTTTTGGCATTGGCATTTTTCAGATGCTGGCCCTTGTTCCAGGTGTTTCTCGCTCTGGTGCGACCATTGTGGGGTCAATGCTCATGGGCACGGACAAACGCAGCGCGGCTGAATTCACGTTCTTTATCGCATTGCCGATAATGACCGGCGCGTTTGGTTATGATCTTTATAAGAACATTGACGTCATCACGCTGGACGCGGGTCTCAACATCGCCGTGGGATTTGCGGCCGCCTTCATTGTGGGAGCGATTGTTGTGCGCTACCTGCTCGACTTTGTATCCAAATATGGATTTGCGGTATTTGGCTGGTGGCGCATTATTGTTGGTATCGTTGGTTTGTTTGCGCTTGGCCTAATTGGCTAAGCGCAAACCAATGCCGTCTAATTGGTGCTTGGCATATTTTCTTCGTACTGCCCATTTTTGCAGAAACGCCACAAATATGTGGGAAGAATTGCAGCCATGGTGGTGGCTTCAACACCAAAGGCACTCAACGTACGCTTTTGCTTTTTCGCTTCATCAGACACTACATTATCATTTTGCAGCAAAGTGACTTGATCTGCCGTCAGCCAAGGGTTTGGCAATATTTGCAGAACAGAGCCGACAAATTTTGCGAATGGGGTGGGGACAGGCAACAAAAGGTTGTTGCGACCCGTTTCTGCCAACAAACGCTCGAGCAATTGCCGCATTGTTTCAACTTGCGGACCGCCGATTTCGTAAATCTTACCGCCTTTTACGCCGCCGTTTGCCGCAACAGCAAACGCCTCAGCCACATCACCAACGTAGATTGGCTGCATTTTGGTTGCGCCACCCACCAATGGAAGAATTGGAGAAAGGCGCGCAATTGCACCGAACAGATTGAAGAAGCCATCATCAAGGCCAAAGATTATTGACGGGCGTATAATAATCGCATTTGGGAATTCTTTAAGCACCGCTTCTTCGCCCAAAGCCTTTGAGCGTGCATAGTCGCTTTCAGATTCTTTGTTGGCTCCAATGGCAGACATGTGCACAAGGGTTTCAACGCCGGCAACCTTTGCAGCTTCTGCAACGTTTTTTGCGCCCAAATGCTGCACCGCATCAAAGCGTTGTTTGCCACCTTCAAATAGAATGCCCGTGAGATTAATCACGATATCGGCTCCACGGACCGCACGAATAACTGATTCAGGGTAACGCACATTGGCTTGGATTGGCACAATTTGGCCGACACCACCCAGCGGTTTAACATCGCCTGCCAAATCAGGCCGACGCACTGCAACGCGAATACGGTGCCCTTGCTTTGCAAGTTCTTGCACCAGTTGGCGCCCCACAAAACCTGAACCACCAAAAATTGTGATCAATTTGCCCGCGTTGTCGCTCATGTTTTTGAACCTTTTAATCCATTGCGCGATTAAACAATTGAAGCCCTGCTTCTGTTGTGCCCTGTTTAGCTTGATCCTATTGGCTTTGTCGAGACTTAGAGCCGCGAATAATTGCCGCAAACAAGACCATAAAAACAACAAACCGTGCACAATTGACAAATCAGCTAACGCTCAATAGAGATTTTGCTGTGTTGCCCTGGTGGCGGAATTGGTAGACGCGCTAGCTTCAGGTGCTAGTTTTCGCAAGGAAGTGGAAGTTCGAGTCTTCTCCAGGGCACCAAGTCTTTTTGCACCGATCTGCGCCAAATTTCAGCTGTTAGCCACTCATCACTGTAGGCAGCCAAAGCACCAACATGGGGAACGCTACGAGCAGCGACACCCGCACAAGCTCCACAAAGAAAAACGGCAAGACGCCCTTGAAGGTTTCGCGCATGGGAATATCATCCGCAATTGAGGATATTACAAAGACGTTTAGGCCCACAGGCGGGGTGATCAATCCTAATTCCACCACAATTAGCGCCAACAGACCGAACCAGATTTTCAGATCATCGCTGCTCATCCCAAAGCCAGAACCAAACGCGGCTTGATAAGCACCGCCGTTCAGTTCAAGCAGCACGGGCCAAAAGAACGGGATTGCCAGCAAGATCATTGAAAGTGAATCCATCAGGCAGCCCAAAACAATCAGGCTCAGCAGTAGAATTGAGAGTACAACCAGCGGTGGCAATCCCGATGTCGCCATCCATTCAGCTACCGCTTGGGGCACGCCTGCGCGCGACATGAAAATCTTGAGCATTTCAGCACCCAGCAAAATCAAATAGATCATGCCTGTGGTTTTGGCGGTTTCTTCCAATGCTTCGCGCATTTGGCTAGCGCCCAGTTTCTTGCGAAGTGCGCCATAGGCCCACACAAGAACAACACCAACCGCTGCGGCAGGGGTTGGGTTGAACCATCCCAAATACATACCGCCTATGACAAGACCAAAAATCAAGACGACGGGCAGAACGCCTTTTGTCGCGCTCACCCATTCTTTTGCTGAAACGCGGTCAGCCCTTGGGGCAGCATTTGGGAAAATGCGCGAATATATGCTGATCGTTACAATGAACAAAACAACTGCGAGGATGCCGGGCACCAATGCCGCTTTAAACATGGTGACAATGTTGGCTTCAACAATGATCGAATAGATAATCAGCACAACTGAAGGGGGAATGAGGATGCCCAGCACCCCACCAGCGGCCAGCGTGCCCGTTGCCAACGCGCCAGAATAGTTTTGCTTGCGCAATTCGGGCAAGGCGACTTTGCCCATGGTCGAAGCGGTAGCCAAAGAGGACCCACAAACGGCGCCAAACCCGGCGCAAGCGGCAACTGCCGCCATAGCGGAGCCACCACGAAAACGGCCAAACCAAGCTTTTGCGGCCCGAAAGAGATCATGGCTTAATCCAGCCCGCGTGGCCAATGCGCCCATGAGCACAAACATGGGCAAGACCGAAAGGTCGTAAATGGAGAATTGCCCGTACGCCAGTGTTTTGAGTTGGCTCATAAAAATGTCGACGCCACTGAGCAATGTAACGCCAATTCCACCAACCAAAATCATGGCGTAGGCAATGGGCATGCGCAAAACGATTAAGCCGATCAGCGTAGCCATGCCGGCGAAACCAAGTAGAAGCGGGTCAGTCATTGGCGCTAATCGTCCAAAGGTCAGCAAGGTTTTTTCGCAATGTCATTAGTGCTGACAACGCCAAGAGCAGCAAAGAGGCAAGGATGGGTACAAAAGCGAACCAATGGGGAAGTCGCAAAATTGAAGTGGTGTATCCATAGGCGAATTGGTCAAGCATGCCATAGCTCATGCGCCAGAGCAGAATAAGCGCGAAGGCCAGTGCCACAAAGTCGGCTGCAAGGCGCAACACAGCAACCATCTTCGGCGATGCCCGAGCGGTGAAAATATCAGCGGAAACATTTGCCGTTGTCAGCTGGCAATAGGGCAAAAAGGCAAAGGCGGCGATGGCCACACCCATTTCCGTCAGTTCCAGATCACCGGGAATGGGTCGCCAAATGGTGGCCAGAACTGCGGAGCAGAAGTTGACCAACACAACAGCCAGTAGAATTACACCGCCGAACATTGCCCAACCGTGCACCGCTTTTTGCCAAACAGAGGGCGATTGAGGTGTGCTGCTTGTTACATTGTGGGGGGTGGTGAAACTCATTTTGCCTGTTGCCGTATCAAGTGCAAGTGCTGTCTAAAATACCTGTTGCTCTTTCATACCTCAAGTCAAATTGAGATGCTACGAGTTTGCGGCAGCACGAAAAAACCCGGACCAAAAGGCCCGGGCAAAGTTCGCGAAACACCCTTTTTAGGGATCTATTGGCCGTAGCCACCGCCAGATGGGGTTTGAATGATCACGCCTTCCCCTGCTTTGCATTCGATCTGGGAACGGCCATCTACGCTTTCCTTTTCACCGTCGACGCCCAGCTTGAAGTTGGCGCCAACTTGACCATCGCCTCCGCCATTCAGCCCCTTAGGCAGCACGATGCGATGCCCACACAGGAAGGAAACATCCATTGGTTTGAGGAAACGGATTTGACGATGCACACCGTCGCCCCCTGTGAACTGACCGCTGCCACCTGTACTGCGACGAATATGGAAGTCTTCAAGCACCACCGGATATCTTGTCTCGAGCACTTCAGGGTCTGTTAAGCGCGTGTTGGTCATGTGCGAATGCACGGCGTGAGCGCCATTGAAGTTTGGTCCAGCGCCCGTGCCGCCGCAAATGGTCTCATAATATTGATATTGCACATTGCCAAAGTTGAAATTGTTCATGGTGCCTTGCGCGCCCGCCATCGCCCCCATTGCGGCAAACAAGCAATCAGTGACGGCTTGAGAAACTTCCACATTGCCCGCAACCACAGCTGCTGGATATTGAGGGGTGAGCATAGAGCGCTCAGGCAGTCTGATTTCAATTGGGCGCATGCAGCCCGCGTTCATAGGTATGTTTTCATCGACCATACAACGGAAGGCATAAAGAATGGCGGCGCGTGTTATGGGTTCTGGCGCATTGAAATTATCCGATTGTTGATCGCTGGTGCCAGTAAAGTCGACAATGGCTTTACCTTGCGCCTCGTCCACTGAAATCGAGACCGCGATTTTGCACCCTTGATCAAACTCGACCTCGGCGGCGCCATCTTTTAGGTTGGATATGGCGCTGCGCACACAAGTTTCTGCGTAGTCTTGCACGAACCCCATATAGGCGTTGACCACTTCAAGGCCATAGTTTGCCACCATATTGAGCAGTTCGGCGACGCCCTTTTCGTTGGCCGCGATTTGTGCTTTCAGATCTGCAATATTTTGCGCCGGATTGCGGCAAGGGTATTGGCCACCCGTTAAGGCGCTTTGGATAAAGGACTGTTGGAACTCACCTTGTTTAACCAATATCTGGTTGTCCAAAATAACGCCCTCTTCTTCGATGGAGGTGGCCAACGGCGTCATCGAGCCCGGTGCAATACCGCCGACATCGGCATGATGTCCGCGTGAGGCGACGAAGAATAGGGGCTTGTCATCCCCACTGGAGAAGACAGGCGTGACCACCGTGATATCCGGTAGGTGCGTGCCACCGTTGTAAGGAGCATTGGTGACAAAGACATCGCCCGCCTTCATTTGAGGATGAGCTTGAATAACACTAGCGACAGAGCGATCCATGGACCCCAAATGCACGGGTGTGTGTGGGGCATTGGCAATTAGGGCACCTTGATTGTCAAAAATCGCACAGGAGAAATCCAAACGCTCTTTAATGTTTGTTGAGCGCGCGGTATTTTGCAAACGCAGCCCCATTTGCTCCGCGATGGACATGAAGAGATTGTTGAATATCTCTAGCATAACGGGGTCTGCCGTTTTGGCGGATATTAGTTCGCTGGCATGGGCAGACGTTCGCGCCATGATAATCAATCCATTGTTGTTGACCGTTGCGTTCCACCCTGGCTCTACAATGATGGTACCAATAGCTTCAACGATAATAGCTGGCCCGACCAATTGCTGATCCGGGCGCAAAGCTTCGCGTTTGTATGCGCCCGCTTGTTGCCAATCACCGGCAGAGAAAAATCTAGTTTGATCGAACATTTCTGGTGCTGTGTCGATTTTGTCCAACATTGGTTCATCATGTTTAGAGCGACCACCTGCGGCTTCCACTTCTATAAACTCGATCACAATTTCAGCTTCTGGTTCAATAAAACCAAATCGCTCCTTGTGCACTGCCTCAAATTCGGTACGCATTTCAATTTCAGAGGTTAGATCAACCTCAATGGTTGAATCTGTGCCGCGATATTTAAGGTGCGCGGTGCTGCGCACCGTGCAGACGCGGTCTTCAATGCTCTGTTCAGCTAATTGTTGCAGCATGTCGCGACGCAATTGTTTGGCGACATATTTTGTTTCATCGAGAGATTTGACATTGAGGGCTTTTCCGACAGCCCTTTGGGTCGCCGCTTTAATGTCGGCCAAGCCCATGCCATAGGCCGAAAGAATGCCCGAAAATGGATGCACAAGCACAGTGCGCATGCCCAACCGATCAGCAACAGCGCATGCATGTTGCCCGCCTGCCCCACCAAAACAGGTCAGTGCATATTTTGAAATGTCATATCCGCGCTGTACAGAAATCTTTTTGACCGCGTTTGCCATGTTCTCAACAGCGATTTTAAGGAAACCTTCGGCAGCCTCTTCAGGACTTTGCAAACCTGCCTGTTCAGCGATCACGCTAAACTTTTCGCGCACCGCGTCTTGGTCCAGCGGTTGGTTTTGTTCCGGGCCAAATATTGGAGGGAAATACTGAGGTTGTACTTTGTTGAGCATTACGTTCGCATCGGTTACCGCCAAGGGCCCACCGCGACGATAGCTTGCGGGCCCCGGATTTGCGCCAGCGGAATGGGGACCAACGGTAAAGCGCCGTCCATCAAACTCGAGAATAGAACCGCCGCCCGCTGCCACAGTGTGGATTTTCATCATAGGGGCGCGCATGCGCACGCCCGCGACTTCTGTTTCAAAATCCTTTTCAAATTCGCCGTTGAAATGGGCCACGTCTGTTGACGTGCCGCCCATATCAAAACCGATGATTTTGTCAAAGCCGGCAAGTTTGCTGGTTTCCACTGCACCAACAATACCGCCAGCCGGACCCGACAGGATTGCATCGCGTCCTTGGAACATGTGCGCTGCCGTTAGCCCGCCGGAGGACATCATAAACATCAATTTTAAATCTGTGTTTTCTGTGTCGAGTTCTGATGCGACCCGATCAACATAGCGGCGCAGGATTGGGGACAGATAGGCATCAACAACTGTTGTGTCGCCACGCCCAACGAACTTGATAAGGGGCGAAACCTTATGACTTGCTGAAACTTGGGTGAAGCCAATTTCTTGCGCAATAAGTGCCGCTTTTCGTTCATGGTCGTGATATTGAAACGCGTGCATAAAGACGATGGCCACAGCGCGAATGCCATTGTCGAATGCAGATTGCAGAGCTGCTTTTGTGGCTTCGCTATCGAATTTCTCAACTTCTTTGCCGTCAGCTTGAATTCGACCGGGCACTTCTGCAACTTGCTCATAAAGCAATTCTGGCTTTTTGATTTCGCGGTCAAAAAGCTTCGGGCGCGCTTGATATCCAATTTCAAGCGCGTCTGCGAATCCCTTGTTGGTGAGAAAAAGGACACGATCACCTTTTCTCTCAAGTAGGGCATTTGTTGCTACAGTTGTCCCCATTTTGACAGTAGCGATCTGTTCTGATGGAATGGGAGCACCACTTTTAAGCCCCAACATATCGCGAATACCTTGTAGCGCCGCATCCGGGTAAGCCTCTGGATTTTCTGACAAAAGTTTATGCGGACGCAGTTCACCGTTGGGTGTACGCGCCACGATGTCGGTGAAGGTGCCACCTCTATCAATCCAAAAATCCCAACGACCGCTCACGACATAATCCTCCAACATCAAAATTCACTTTGCTATTGCTTTATTGATAATTTACTGACATTTTGTCAATGTAACATGACCACTTTTTTTATGTTGGCGAAATGCTAAACTCTAGGAAGGTGGATATCAGGAGGAAGAAATGAATAAGATTTTTAAGGTGGCTGCGGCCGCCGCAATTATTGGTGCCAGTGCAACGTCTTTCAGCTTTGCTGAAGACTGGGATATGCCGACACCTTATCCGGATAAGACATTTCACACAGTGAACATTCAGCAATTTGCTGATGAGGTTCGTGAAGCCACTGGTGGCCAGCTGAACATCAAGCTGCATACGGCTGGTTCTTTGATCAAGCATGGTGAAATCAAAAACTCAGTGCGCAACAAGATCGTGCCAGCGGGCGAGTTTTTCTTGTCACTGCTCGCGAACGAAGATCCAGCGTTTGGCATTGATTCATTGCCATTGGTTGCCACAAGCTACCAAGACGCAGCACGTCTTTGGGAAGCGCAAAAACCTGTTGTTGAAGAGCTTTTGGCTAAGCAACGCTTAATGCCATTGTTCTCTGTGCCGTGGCCCCCACAAGGGCTGTACACCAAGAAGGAAATCAAGACAGTTGAAGACCTCAACGGTTTGAAATTCCGTTCATACAACGCGAACCTTGAAAAGTTTGCGACTATGGTTGGCGCAGCGCCAACACAAGTTGAAGCACCAGACATTGCTCAAGCCTTTGCAACTGGCCAAGTTGAAGCCATGATCACTTCACCTTCCACAGGTGCAAACTCTAAAGCTTGGGATTTCATATCACACTATTCCCCAATCAATGCTTGGGTACCAAAGAACATCGTCGTGGTGAATTTGGCAGCGTTTAAGGCTCTTGATGCGGACACGCAAGCTGCGGTTCTTAAAGCGGCAGCCGACGCAGAACAACGCGGTTGGAACATGAGCCAGCGCGAAGCGGAAGAGAAGACGCAAGTTCTCGCAGATAATGGCGTTGTCATAGTTGAGCCGTCTGATGAGCTTAAATCGGGTCTTGGCAAAGTCGGTGCAGAATTGCTCCAAGACTGGCGCGCGAATTCAACACCTGCAGCAGATGCAATTGTTGACGTTTATTTCAAATAAATAATCCGCAGGCGGGCGACAACTCCCTTTGTCGCCCGCTTGTTTTTTGGGGAGGGGAAAACCGTTGCGTACAGTTTTGGATCGCATCTATTTGGCGGCAGGCAGCTTGTCCGCCATTTGCATATTGACCATATGCGTCATCGTGACCATGCAAGTGGTCTTCAATCTAATCACCAAATTATTGGGCACACAGTTTGCCTATACAATTCCGTCATATGCAGACTTTGCAGGCTTTTTGTTGGCTGCAGCTTCATTCTTGGCACTCAGCTATACGCTCAAGCATGATGGGCACATACGTGTCACTCTGTTCCGCGACATGATTAAGGGGCCGATTGGTCACCTGATTGAAATCACCACACTCCTGATTTGCGCCGCTGGTGCCGCCTTTATGACCTATTCGATGTTTGGCCATTTGATGGAGTCGATTGAATATGGTGACGTTTCGACGGGCATTATTCCCATTCCTTTGTGGATACCGCAGAGCACTTTGTTGCTGGGGTTAGCCCTGTTCACCCTTGCGCTGATCGACAATACCGTGATTGCCATTTTGGGCAAAAAGCCCCCCGCGATTGATGATATTAAAGAGGAACACCTAGATGTCTGAGTTGATGATGATGGTTGTTCTGGTCGGCGCGCTGTTTACGATGCTGGCAATGGGCATGTGGGTAGGATTTGCGCTCACTCTAACGGGCGCCTTGGGCATGGTGATGTTCACTTCAGCGCCATTGGGGCCAATTCTGGCCACCACCTTTTGGGGGCATAGCCATTCTTGGGCGCTGGCTGCATTACCGCTGTTCATTCTGATGGGCGAAATATTGCTTAGATCGCGATTATCAGAAGACATGTTCACCGGCCTCACGCCGTGGCTTGGCAAAGTGCCGGGCAAATTGTTGCACGTAAACATTCTTGGCTGTGCGATTTTTGCTGCCGTTTCTGGCTCGTCTGCAGCCACCGCCGCCACCATCGGCAAAATGAGTGTCCCCGAACTTAAGAAGCGTGGGTACCCGGACAGTTTGATTTTGGGCACTTTGGCGGGATCAGCTACGCTTGGCCTACTTATTCCCCCTTCGATTATTTTGATCGTTTATGGGGTTTCAACCGAACAATCCATCGCGCGCCTGTTCATCGCTGGTATATTGCCGGGGATATTATTGGTGGGCATGTTTGCCGCCTACATCGCGGCGATTGCTTTGCTTAAGCCCGAGATTTTCCCAAAGGAAGTATTGAACTTCTCTTTCATGGAAAAGCTCAAAGCATCCAAACGCTTGTTGCCCGTTATCGCGTTGATCGCTGGCGTGATTGGCTCAATTTATGCTGGCATTGCGTCGCCAACGGACGCGGCGGCAGTTGGTGTTGTTTTGGCCCTTGTGTTGGCGTGGTCTTCCGGCTCTTTGAGCTGGGACATGTTCAAACAAAGCGTGATGAATGCCACCATCACCTCATGTATGATTGCCTTCATTTTGGCCGGTGCTGCATTCCTTACTGTTTCAATGGGATTCACTGGTATTCCGCGCAACTTGGCGGCTTGGATTGACACCCTCAACTTAGGACCTTGGGCGTTACTTGGCGCATTGACCGTTTTCTTTGTGATTTTGGGATGCTTCTTGGATGGCATTTCAGTGGTCGTTCTCACCACAGCCATCATTATGCCAATGATCGATGCAGCGGGAATTGACCCATTGTGGTTCGGCATTTATTTGGTGATCGTTGTCGAGATGAGTCAGATCACGCCGCCGGTTGGGTTCAACCTGTTTGTGATCCAAGGATTAACGGGCGACAATATCTTTAAGATTGCAAAAGCAGCGCTGCCGTTCTTCTTTTTATTATTGGCGGCCGTTGTGTTGATCACCATTTTCCCGCAAATCGTTACAGCTTTGCCCAACCTAATGCGGGGCTAAACAACTAGAGTGAGGCCGCTGCGCGTGAGGCTTGATCATAAAGGCCAGATAGCGTCCTCATCATCGCTGCCATTTCGCTGAGTTGATCCTTATCAACCTCGAGATGGTTGAGACTATCGAGCAAGCATTGCTCACGGATTTCACGATATTTGTCACATAGCTCAAAACCCAGCTCAGTTGTTGAGTAGAACATCTCTTTGCCGCGCTTCTCCCCTTGAATAAGCTCCGCTTTTAGAAGTTTTTTGAGCGCATAATTGACCGTGTGGCTATCATCAATGTTGAGCAAAAAGCAAATATCGGTCAGGCGTTTTTGGCGCTCACGATGATTGACATTGTGCAACACCAAAATCTCAAGCGACGACAACTCTGGATATCCGGATGCGATCATGCATTTGGCCATCCAACGGCTAAAGCCGTTGTAAGCGATGATCAAACCATACTCAAATTCGGAAAGCTGCCAGCCTTCTGCTGAAGCCAAATGACGAGATGAAACAATCCGACGCTTTTTCATATACCTGCTTTTTTCGCTCTTGCGGTGAGAATTCATCCCACCTCGCATTCAAATCGCTGGTATTTTATCAACATCAACTGGCAATTCCAAGCCCTTTTGGATCAGTATTTGCTCCACAATTGGGGCAAAAGGCCAGCTATTTGAAGTAGTCGCGCAGGGCCTCGAGCAGATTATTCAGATCATCTGCGCTGTTGTAGGCGGCCACAGACACACGAACAATGGTCGTCCCCTTCCAATCAAAAACGGGAATTTCGATATTTCTTTCATTCAACAAGAATGATTTTAACGCCTTCGGATCTGATTTTGGCATGGGCATCGCCACCATTTGTGGCGCGCAAAACTGGGGTGAACTCAGTGGTTCCATTTGTGTGAATTCGGTGACCCTTTTGGCGAATTCTTGCGCGCGCTGATTGCAAACGGCGCTCACTTCATCCCAATGGTGTGTTTCGCGAAATTCAAGCGCAGCGGGAACGGCCAACCAAGCCGAAGGGTCTTGGGTGCCTTGGATTTCAAAACCATCCAAAAATGCGGTTCGATCCTCTTTGCGGTCTTTCACGTTCCAGCCGTGGCTGATCACCAAAGGCTCTAGCTTTTGGTGCCAATCAGGGCGTGCCCACAAAAATCCGGCCCCTTTGGGGGCCAGCAGCCATTTGTGGCAGTTCCCCACATAAAAATCTGCACCCAGCTCGTCCAAGTCCAAGTCAATCAAACCGGGGGCGTGCGCGCCATCTATCACAGTGATAATCCCGCGCCGGCGTGCTTCGTCAATTACGCGCTTGATTGGAAACAACAGAGCCGTTGGCGAGGTAATGTGGCTGAGAAGCAAGATCTTTGTGCGCTCGTTCATTTGTGAAACCAGGTCTTCATTGAACTGATCCGCAGAGAGAAGTGGCATGGTCACTTGAGCTCGCACAATTTTCGCGCCTACCTTTCGAACCAAAAACTCCCACGTATTCTCAACCGCCGCATATTCATGGTCGGTGGTCAAAATCTCATCGCCTTCCGTCAGCGCAATAGAACGTGCGATAGCGTTAAGTCCTGTAGTGGCATTGGTCACGCGCACCAGGTTTTGAGCTGATGTGTTGAACTCTTGAGCCAACATGTGGCGTGGTTTGGAGAGATTATTGATCAGGTCTCTTTCTTGATCAAGGAATGCAACCGGTTGCTGTTCAAGACGCAGCTGCCAATCTTGGTAGTTCTGGAACACCGGCTTTGGGCACGATCCGAAAGAACCGTGATTGAGAAAAGTCAGCCCTTTGCGCAGCAAGAAATAATCAGCAAAATTTGTCGTCATACTATCTACCTTTAAGCGTTGGGTCCAAGGCATCGCGCAGCCCATCGCCAAACATTGTGACAACTAAAACAGTTATGGCCAGAGCAAGAGTTGGGAACAATGCCAAATGCCAATAAAAGAACATGAAGTTAATCCCCAAATTGATCATTTGCCCCCAGCTTGGCGTTGGCGGCGGAATGCCAACCCCTAAAAAGCTAAGCCCCGCTTCAAGCATCATGGCCAAGGGAATGGCCAAAACAAAGCCCACAATGATCGGAGAAATTGAGTTCGGAATAATGTGGCGCAAGATGATGTACCAAGTGGAGCCACCAAGCGCTTGGGCTGCGCGTATAAACTCTTTGTTGCGGAAGGCCATCACTTGGGCGCGCACCATCAAACATACTTGCACCCAACCAAATAGCGCGGCAATCAACACGATATTGAAGTACCCCCCTTTGGTAAGCGCTGCGAGCAGCAGGGCTGCCAGCAGTGGTGGGACAACCGAGAATATCTCAATAATGCGCATGATGAACCAATCTATTGTGCCACCGAAATAGCCAGCGATTGCCCCAAGCGGCAAACCGATTAACACGCTAAAACTAGCAGCAGCTAATCCAATAGAAATCGAAACCCGCGCCCCGTGAATAATGCGTGTGAAATAGTCGCGGCCCAAGTCATCAATTCCAAACCAGTGCTCGGCCGAAGGAAAAGCCAGAGCACTGGTAAGGTATTTTTGCTCATTGGGGCCAACGCCGGTTAGGAACGGCGCAAATACCGCAACAAGCAAAATCAGCAACAAGAGCACACCTGCAAATACAGCACCTTTGTTGGCTAAAAATCGATGCCAAGCATAATAGGCAGCGCCTCGAGATTTGTGTGATGCCTCAATGGTCAAAACGGGGGCAACGTCGGCCATGTTTATCTCCCTCCCAAACGAATACGTGGATTGAGCATTGCGTAAGCGATATCGGCCAGAAAATAGGCAATGCAGAACATCAGCGTGATGATGAGCACCAGGGCCATTTCAAGTGGATAATCGCGCGATTCAATGCTCGAAACGAAATAGGCACCAAGTCCGGGCACACGGAACATGGCCTCAACGAAAATGCTGCCCGTAGCGGTGCCAATGAACATGGGCAGAAATACTGTCACCATGGGGATCGCTGAGTTACGCAAAACATGCTTGAAGATCACATCGCGTTCTGAAAGTCCCTTTGCACGCAGCACAGTGACGAAGGGTTTATTCAAGGTGTCGAGCATTGCCGAACGCGTGTAGCGGGCATAGGTGGCGAGTGGAATTGCCGCATAGGCAACAATCGGTAGGATCCAATTTTTTGGAGCTCCCCAGCCGCTGGCGGGCAACCATCCAAGCCACACCGCAAACACCAAAATCAACAACATTGACGTAACGAAAACCGGCACCGTTAGACCCAATGTGGCAACGGCAGATGCTAAATAGTCGATCCAGCTGTTGCGATTAAGAGCGGCGTAAAGCCCTAGCGCAATGCCCAATGGCGCGCCGATCAGCACTCCGGCTCCCCCGAGCACGAGACTTGGCACCCACGCGCGGCTGAGCAATTCGATCACCGTCTCACCCGGGCTTTGGAACGGCACACCAAAGTCGAAGTGCAACACGCCCCACATGTATTTCAGGTACTGCACATAGAGCGGTTGATCCAACCCATATTGGGTCATGATTTTGGCGCGCACCGCTTCAGATACAGGCATTTCGGTCGCATCAAACGGCCCACCGGGAATGGCATGCATCATGATGAACACAAGGATCGACACGACGATAAAAGTAACACTGATGGAGAGTAGACGACGGACGACATAGCCGATCACGATGGTGCTCCTTCTAGCGGCGAGGCATCGACAAAATGGTGGTCTTCGACCTGGGCTAGGTTAGGATTATTCGCCAACACAAATTGGGATTTTGGCAAGCGTGGCTTGTTGGCGGTAAGTTCGTTTGCTGAGACAAAAGTCCTTCGACGTCGGTTGTGCGGGTTCAGCACAGGAATACTATCGAGCAAAGATTTGGTGTAAGGATGTTGGGCGTTCTGAAAGATCTGTTCGGCTTGCGCCTGCTCGACGACCCGTCCCCGATGCATCACCACAATTTCATCCACCAAAGATCGCACCACAGACAGTTCGTGGCTGATGAATAGGATCGAAAGCCCCATCTCCTCTTGCAAGTCATGTAGCAAGTTGATCACTTGGGCTTTCACTGACACGTCGAGCGCTGATGTTGGCTCATCTGCGATCAGCACCTTGGGTTTTAACGCCAAAGCCCGAGCGATCGACACGCGTTGGCGTTGCCCACCGGATAATTCGTGGGGGTATCGATTGGCAAATGCAGCGCCTAGCCCCACGATATCCAGCAGTTCTTTGGCTTTGTTTCGCCGCGTATTTGCGTCATGCGTTTTGTGGATGACAAACGGTTCGGCAACAATTTCCCAAAGGGTCATCATGGGGTTGAGCGAAGAGTAACTGTCTTGGAAGATGATCTGCATCTGCGCGCGATGCGGCTTCAACTCTTCAGGTGACAGTTTTGAAATGTCGGTGCCGTTGAGCAAGATTGCGCCGCTTGTCGGCTCCAGCAATCGCATAGCCATCAGGCCAACAGTCGATTTGCCAGATCCACTTTCGCCCACCAAGCCGACTATCTTTCGTTCCGGCACACTTATCGTGACATTGTCGACGGCGCGATGTTCAACCAATTCAGAACGGAAAAAACCTGCGCTTGATTGCTTTTTGTAAAAGCTCTTGGAAAGACCTCTAAGTTCCAGCGCTACGTTCATGATGCCACCTTCAAGCAAGCGGTTGCATTTGTTTGGTCCCAGCGCGTTAAGGGCGGCATTTGGTCAATGCAGTTCTGGTCTGCGTTCTCACACCTAAAATGAAACGGGCATCCTGCGGGGGGCGACAGCGGATTGGGCGACTGACCGGGAATTTCTTTGAGCTTTCTTTTGCCAGGCAGCTGCCCGGGAATACTTTCAAGCAATGCCTTCGAATAGGGATGGCGGGGCCTGTCGAACAAGTCAAAAACAGAGGTCTGCTCCATCACCTTACCGCCATACATGACAACGATATTGTCGACAGTTTCGGCCACGACACCAAGGTCGTGCGTGATCATAATGAGGCCCATACCTGTTTCTTGTTGAAGATCACCGATTAGCTGCAGAATTTGCGCTTGCACGGTTACATCGAGCGCTGTGGTCGGCTCATCTGCGATTAGAACTTTGGGTTCACATACCAGCGCCATGGCGATCATGGCGCGTTGCAACATGCCACCTGAAAGCTGGTGCGGATAACTGTTTATCACGCGCTTTGAATCTGGCATTTCAACGCGGTCAAGCATCTTTTCCACACGGACAAGTGCTTCGCTTGAGGTGACTTCAAAATGGGTTAAAACAGTTTCTGTGAGTTGATCGCCAATTTTGAACAAAGGATCGAATGAGGCCATAGGGTCTTGGAAAACAAGAGAGGCAACTTTGCCGCGCACTTTTGCCAACTCTTGGTGCGGGCAGGCCAACATATTGACGCCATCAAGCATCAATTTGTTCGCCTTGATGGTTGCGGATTGCTCAGGCAAAAGGCGCAAAAGGGCCATCAAGGATACCGACTTACCAGAACCACTTTCACCGACAATGCCAAGGCTTTGACCTTCTTCAAGTGCAAGCGAAACATCGCGCACCGCTTGTACTTGCCCGTCAGGACTTGAAAAGTTGACGCTTAGGTTTTCAATTTCAATCAATGCCATTGCGTTGGTTTCCCCACAATAAAAGCTGGTCGCGGCGCCTCACCCATCGGGAGGATTTGCCAAACGCCGCGACCTTTGAAGAACTACTTCGTTACATGTGTGTAGAAGTAGGTCACACGTGCATCCAATGGAGAGAAGCCAAGCGCATTCGGCGAAGTGCCATCACCCTTCACTTCGTTCTTGATCAAAGAGGTTGTGATGGGGTGCATCAATGGGATGATCGACACATTGTTGATCAATTCCATCTCGGCTTTTTCATACAATCCAAGACGCGCATCCCAATCTGGGTTGCTATCCGCTTGGGCCACCAAATCATCGTATGACGCAAGGTGGTGCGAGTGACGTCCGCCATTGTAGAAAATGCCGTAGAAGTTGCTTGGGTCCAGATAATCAAATTCATAGGGCGCCAAGAACAAGCTGTTTTTCTTGTTCAACAAGCTATCCATCCACTCTTCCATGCTCATCACTTTGATGTCCATTTGAATGCCCAAGTGCTCTTTGAACTCCGCTTGAAGGTATTGCAACATTGGTGAGGTAATCGCACCGTTATAGCCACCCTGTTTGCGATACCAAACCTCAACAGTTGGGAAACCCTCGCCGTTTGGATAACCCGCTTTTGCCAAGTGCTCGCGAGCTTTTTCTGGATCAAACGTGGCGTGTTTGGTCAATTCCTCGTTGTATCCGGGGAAACCAGGGGCCAACAAAGATTTGGCTGGAATGGCCAAGTTTTTCAAAACAGTCGACGTCATTTCATCGCGGTCAACCGCATACCAAAGTGCTTTACGAACATCCAAATTATTAAAGGGCTCAGCATCCAAATCGAATGAGAAATAAGACACCGCAAAAATGGCGTTCGTGCGCAGTTGCTCTTTGAATTTGGCGTCAGCGAACGGGATTTGTCCCGCATTTAGATTGGTCAGGTCAGTATCACCCGCAAGGTAAGCTGGGAAGCCAACTTCAGGTGCACCCACCGATGGGTCAATGGTGACTTTGTCGACCATTGCCGGCCATGGACCGTTGTAGTCAGCACGTTTTGAGAAGACCATTTTGTTGGTGGATTTTTCCCAACTGTCCAACTTGAATGCGCCTGAGGAAACAAGCGTATCAACGTTGGCTGCATAGTCGTCGCCATGCTGATCCCAAATGTGTTTTGGCACCGGATACCAAAGTGAAACAACGCTGGGCAAATATGGTTTTGCGGTTTCTGTGGTGACCGTTAGCGTATGCGCGTCTGGCGCACCCAGGCCGAGTTCTGAAACGTCGGCGGTGCCTTCAGTTACCGGCTTCCAGTTTTTTATTCCACCGGCAAAATCCCAATACCAAGCAAAATCATAGCCAGATGTTGCGGCACGTTGTAGCGAAAACAAATAGTCAGCTGAAGTGAGCGGCTGCCCATCTGACCATGTAAGGTCATCGCGCAGATTAATGGTCCAAGTAAGCCCATCATCAGACTGCGACCAGCTTTCAGCAGCCAAACCAACAAGATCATATTCTTTGTCAAAAGCTGTGAGCGGTAACTGCAGCAGTTCGGGTTTGCCTGCACGGGCATAGACCGTTTTCATATAGTCCATGTAAGTGCCCGAAGTTGAATCGTGGAACCCGGTAATGCTGGTTTCTGCAACAGCACTTCCTTGCCCCATCATCAACCCGGCGGCCAAGAGCCCGGCGAGTTTAAACATGTGTTTCATTTTCTTCTCCCTTTTTTCGCAGACATGGCTTTATCGTTCCCAGAAATTGAGTTTTCTGAGTTGGTCTGCGGCTAGATTGGTTGACGCGCTAGATTGTTATTGTCCGAACCACTTTGCGCAAAAAAGGGTCGGTTGAATTATGTCTCTGAGACTGATCGAACCTCCTGCTCCACCAAATCCAGAATTGTTGTGATGGCGGCAATTGCAGCTGCGGGATCGCGGTTTGCAATCGCCTCGCATAGGTTCTCGTGCAAAGGCACAGAACGGAAGCCAAAGACAGGATCTTCAAACGGCGAATTGGAAACCTTTGAAGCGTGGAACGCGTCATCTACATCCCGGATCACCCGTCCAAACATGGTGTTGCCACTTGCTTCATAGATCACAGCGTGAAACTCATGATCCGCTTCGCGCCAGCGCATGCCCTCATTCACCAGTCGTTCCATTTTTTTGTAGGCAGCACGCATTTTTTCAGTTTGATTGTCCGAAATGTTTTGTGCAGCACGACGGACCACTTCGTTTTCTAAGGTGCGGCGCACATCCAATATTCTGAGCAAGCCTTCGGCTTCTAGTTTCGTTGTGGTCGACCCAAGGCCCTTTGAAGATTTAATGTTGGCGGTGATATAGGTACCCGAGCCACGGCGACGACGCACCAGGCCCAATCCTTCCCAACGGTTCAAGGCTTCTCGAATGGTTGAGCGCCCAACGCCAAGCTGGTCGGCGAGTAGTGTTTCAGAGGGAAGCGTATCGCCAACCTGCAGGTCAGCGGCTTCGATCATTTTCACAAGCGCATCCAAAACTTCTGCGGTTCTGCTTTTGCGTTCGATCTTGGGCAAAAGCATTGCTGCGGACTTGGAACTTTCCTGTTTCTTTGATTTCGACTTCACGTCAGCCAATGGCTCACTCCTCGTATTTATATGATGTAATATGTCTGACAACTTTAAGAGTCAACATTGTTTGTCGATAAAATGCCTGTCAGACGTCAACTTTTCAATAAAAGTCAGACAACTTACTGATTTTTGCGCAGGACTTCCGCAAAGTGGTTTGCTGGAAGGCGGCTAGTGGTAGACTGCGAGCGATCATTTGTCCGCAATTGGAAAAGGCGCACCACATTTGGCACGCCTTTATTCTTGGATTGCTCTGTAGAAAGCAGTTTACAGCGGCGCGGTCGCCGCCTTCAGAGCGGGCAAGAGCTCGTTTGGCATCATGGGAGCAAGCTTTTCATGCACCAACTCATGATACGCATTCAGCCAAGAGATTTCGTCATCGTTTAGCTTTTCGCGCAACACGGGCCCCAAGCCAATTGGGATCATGGAAAGCGTTTCAAACTGCAAATAGCCATCACTTGATTTTGTGACTTCAAACAGTGAGATATAGAAAAGCGAGCAGGTCAGTAGCTCATCAAAAGCCATCGTCTGGGCGAGATGGTCAATGCGGGTCAGTCCCGCGCTTACGGGGGCGGTATCGTCCTCGATAGGCCGGAATTCAACATCCCAGACATCCCGAAGGCCGCTGATGTCGTCGACGAAATGCAACAATCCACCTCCGACGCCACGGATGGCTGGAATGTCCAGTTCGCCGGGGGCGATGGCCTGCTGAAAGGTATGGGCACCAAGCGTTTCAGCGCGGTTCACAGTGGCTCCGGCATTTTCGACGGATAAACCAGCGTCGCAGACATTCAGCCCGTGCATAACGTGGTAGGAATTGGCAAATCCGTC
>NZ_CAKZPW010000112.1:0-1719 GCF_937139385.1 uncultured Maritalea sp.
TGCGATCGTTTCCATAATCTGGAATGTTTGCGAGCGATTAAAGTTAGTTCGAGAAAAGCGATGGGCCAAAGCCCCGGCCGTTTGCCTCAAGCGGGCTGCAGCTTGCGTTGCTGGACCACGCCCTTTACCCATCGCTGTATGAAACGCTTTTGATCGTCCATCAAATTGAGCCAGAAGGTCCGGTGCTGCAACCCGAATTGCAGCGCTCAACATAATCATATTTTCATCATTATAAGGCGGCATTCCCTCCGGTATAGGACGGCCGGGATTGTTGACGGATGTTGGTCGTGCGGATGCTTCATCATAGATCCTGCGGTGACAGCTGTGGCAGTCATAGAAATAGAATTCTGGGAAAATACCTTCGGTTGCCAAGGCTGGTTTTGAGAAAAGATTCAAAGAGCGTTCAAGCGCCATAGCCTGGCCTACGGCCCAAAATTGCACACCATTGGTTCGGCCTTTGCGCCTTACATAATCAGCATCTTCATCATGATGCTGTTGAAGCGTTGAAAATAAATCCATTTCAAAAGAGATACGTGGATGACCAGCGGCCATAATGCGGTGATCAACAAATTGACCTGATTTGGCGCTACCAAAATGGCAGTCTAGACATACGCTGGCGCGGGCCTTTGGATTGTCTAGTGGGATCAGCCCTTTTGAAACATTGCGCGAATGGCTAGCGCCAACTGCATAATGGGCCGACAGCCAACCAGATGCAGGTCCATGGCACGCTTCGCAACCAACGCCATCATTCGCTTGAAAGCGAGGTCCTTTTTTCGCAGCAGGCGTACTGTGACACCCAAGGCATTCACTCGAATTTGCTGCATTTCCGATGCCAAGTCGTTTTGCGATGGCTATGCTTCGTGGTTCTCTAAGCACTCGAAAAGCGCGGCTATGTGCTCCGCCAGGGGTCGACTCTTCCTGCCAACGCATGAGTTCATCTTGCCGGACGACTTCACCATCGGCTTCTTGGCGTCCATGACAAGTCGTGCCACCACAACTTGCGACGCCCGTATGCGTCCCGCTAGCCAAATCCTGAGATGCCTGAACAGGTTCAGGTGCCGCAAAGGAAGAAGCCAACAGCGCGATGGCAGCCAATAAAATACAGAAAAGGCCGGCAGCTAGTGCTGACCCATTACGTTTCCAAGAAACGAATATCCCCTTTTGCATCGTTGCACTTACCAGTCCGAAAACTGGTTCCCTCTATCCGCACGACGCGACCCGACTGATGTTTGTGATTCCTACTTACCCACGTCCAAACACTCAATGCAAACAAAATTCGATCAAATTTCGTTGTTTTTTTAATGCTTTGGTTGTTTCAAGTTTTAAATAGGAACGACTATTGTGCTCAACGCGCAACATTTCCAGCTGTCACGATTGGTGTTTTTCCCTCAAATCCCGAAGTAAGCCAGCTTCAACTTTGTTTGCGGCGGATTACGAGATTTCGAATCTCTGTCATATCCTCCATTGCAAATCTGATGCCTTCACGGCCGACACCGCTGTCCTTCACGCCCCCATATGGCATATTGTCTACGCGGTATGATGAGACATCATTGACGACCACGCCGCCAACATCCAATTTATCCCATGCATCCAGAGTTTTGAAAAGATCACGTGTGAAGATACCCGCTTGCAGACCGAATTTGCTGTCGTTCACTTCATCCAGAGCTGCATTGAAGTCACTAAATTTCGAGAGAACCGCGAGTGGCCCAAATGCTTCCT
>NZ_CAKZPW010000113.1:0-8305 GCF_937139385.1 uncultured Maritalea sp.
AAAGAAGGACAGGGTCCCTATGACCAATGTGACGCAGAACCGGCCTTTGTCGCCGCACCTGACTATCTACAAGCAAATACCCACCATGGTGATGTCAATCATGCACCGGTTTACCGGTATGGCACTCTATGCAGGCACGCTACTGGTGGCCTGGTCGCTGGTTGCGGCTGCCTCCGGCGAAGCGACGTTTGACTGGGTCAACGGCATTTTCGGCTCGATCCTCGGACGGCTGGTGCTGTTTGGCTACACCTGGGCGCTGATGCATCACATGCTTGGTGGCTTGCGTCACTTTGTTTGGGACATGGGCAAAGGCTATGGTCCGGAACGTTACACATATGGTTGGCTCACGCTGGCTGGTGGCGTTGTGTTGACCGCCCTGTTGTGGCTGTTCGTTTTAATCTAGTTCCTTGGGAGGCTGATGATGAGTTATCGTACCCCTTATTCGCGGGTCACAGGCCTTGGTTCTGCCAAGGAAGGCACCGGACATTTTTGGACCCAGCGCATGACCGCTGTGGCAAATGTGCCGTTGATGCTGTTTTTGGTTTGGTTGGTTGTTTCGCTGATCGGCGCGGACCGCGCACAGATGCTTGAGACATTTTCTAACCCGGTTATTACGGCTTTTACTATTTTGACGGTGGTGAGCGCATCAATCCATATGCGTTTGGGTTTGCAGGTGGTCATTGAAGACTATGTGCAAGCTGAAGGCAGCAAACTGGTTTTGATTTTGCTGAATACATTCTTTTCCTATGGCGTCGCTGCGGTTGCAGTTGTTTCGCTTCTTAAACTGAGTTTTGGGGGCTAAGACCTGATGGCACGCAAGGGTTCTTACGAAATTATCGATCACGCATTTGACGTGGTTGTTGTTGGCGCTGGTGGCGCTGGGTTGCGCGCAACGCTTGGTATGGCTGAGCAGGGTTTGCGCACCGCTTGTATCTCTAAAGTATTCCCAACCCGCTCGCACACGGTTGCGGCGCAGGGTGGCATTGCAGCTTCTTTGTCCAATATGGGGCCAGATAGTTGGCAGTGGCATATGTATGACACCGTCAAGGGTTCCGATTGGCTTGGGGACAATGATGCGATGGAATATCTCGCGCGGGAAGCCCCCGCAGCGGTTTATGAGCTTGAGCATTATGGCGTGCCATTCTCGCGGACAGAAGAGGGTAAGATCTACCAACGTCCGTTTGGTGGGCACATGCAAAACTTTGGCGAAGGCCCACCGGTGCAGCGCACGTGTGCTGCGGCTGACCGGACAGGCCACGCGATTTTGCATACGCTTTACGGCCAGTCTTTGCGCAATAATGCTGAGTTTTTCATCGAGTATTTCGCAACTGATTTGTTGATGAGCGAAGATGGCGAATGTATTGGCGTAATTGCTTGGAAATTGGACGATGGCACCATCCACCGTTTCCGCGCCAAACAAACAGTTTTGGCAACGGGCGGTTATGGCCGTGCTTACTTTTCTGCAACCTCTGCGCATACCTGCACAGGTGATGGTGGCGGCATGGTGGCCCGCGCGGGACTGCCTTTGCAGGATATGGAATTCGTTCAGTTCCACCCAACCGGCATTTATGGCGCTGGCGTGTTGATTACTGAAGGCGCGCGCGGCGAGGGTGGTTATGTCACCAACTCCGAAGGCGAGCGCTTTATGGAGCGTTATGCACCAAACGCGAAAGACTTGGCGTCACGTGATGTGGTTTCACGTTGCATGACCATGGAAATTCGTGAAGGTCGTGGCGTTGGTCCCAACAAAGACCATATCTATTTGCACCTTGATCACCTTGATCCAGCGGTATTGGCTGAGCGTTTGCCGGGCATTACTGAAAGCGCAAAAGTTTTCGCTGGCGTTGATCTGACCAAAGAGCCAATTCCGGTTATTCCAACGGTTCACTACAATATGGGCGGTATTCCGACCAATTATTGGGGCGAAGTGTTAAACCCAACCGCTGAGAACGAAGACGCGATTGTGCCCGGCCTTATGGCTGTGGGCGAAGCGGGTTGTGCATCAGTTCATGGGGCAAACCGTTTAGGTTCAAACTCACTGATCGATCTGGTGGTGTTTGGCCGTGCAGCGGCGATTAAAGCGGGCAAGGTGGTTGATCCAGAAACACCAGTGCCTGACGTTAATCCAGCCAGCGAAGAAAAAGCATTGGATCGCTTGGATCGCTTGCGCTACGCGGATGGTAAAACACCAACTGCTGCGCTGCGCGACAAGATGCAACGCACCATGCAAGAAGACGCAGCTGTTTTCCGGACTGAGGAGACTTTGCAGTCTGGCGTGAAACGCATGACTGGCATTTTCAAAGAAATGGGCGACGTGAAAGTTCACGACCATTCCATGATTTGGAACACGGATTTGGTGGAGACCCTAGAGCTTGAAAACTTGATGGCAAACGCTTTGACCACTGTGGTGTCAGCTGAAGCCCGTCAAGAAAGTCGCGGCGCCCATGCACGTGAAGACTATCCGGACCGGAACGACAAAACATGGCGCAAGCACACCATTTCTCGCCTTGATGAAAATGGCAATGTGGCATTGAGCTATCGCGGTGTTCATGTTGATCCGCTGACCGAAGATGTTGACTTGAAAAAGATCGCGCCTAAAGCGCGGGTCTATTAAGGGAATGGGTTAGGCAAAGGCGGTCAACGTGGTTGCGCAACAAGGATATTCCGGCACACCATTGCCCAAGAAATTGGGCCTAAGAGATGGACAGCGGGTATTGTTCTTGAACTTGCCTGATACGCAGATCGCCTTGCAAGACGCCTGCCAATTCCAAGAACTGACCCTAAGCGATTGGGATGGGTTGGTGGCCTTGAAAATGGGATATGATGTTATTCATGGTTTCACCATGTCCCACGTCGAAATGAAAGTTAATCTGGAGCGTTTGCAAAGCCTTATTGCCCCAGACGGTATGATTTGGATTTCTTGGCCCAAAAAGGCCTCGAAAATTAAGACAGATATCACCGAGGATGTGGTACGCGCTGAGGCGCTTTCACTTGATTTGGTGGATGTAAAAGTTTGTGCGGTTGATGCGATTTGGTCAGGGTTGAAACTGGTCATACGCAAAGAAAGGCGGCACTTGCATGGATAAGATTGGGAGCTCCCTCTGATGGTACAACTGACACTGCCGAAAAACTCGCAGCCGACCAAAGGCAAGACGTGGCCAAAGCCATCTGCTGCGAATGTGCGCGAGTTCCATATCTATCGATTTGACCCTGATAGTGGCGACAATCCACGGATCGACACGTTCTTTGTTGATTTGGATGATTGCGGCCCGATGGTTTTGGATGCGCTTTTGTATATCAAAGACAAAATCGATCCGACCCTAACGTTGCGTCGCTCTTGTCGTGAAGGGATTTGTGGATCGTGCGCGATGAATGTCGGCGGCATGAACACACTGGCCTGTACCAAAGGTATGGACGAGTTTGACGGCCCAATTGCTGTTTATCCGCTGCCTCATATGCCTGTGGTCAAGGATTTGGTGCCAGATCTAACCAATTTCTACGCTCAGCACCGCTCAATTGAGCCATGGCTCAAAACCAAGTCGCCTGAACCGCAGGCAGAGTGGTTGCAAGCCCGGGAAGATCGCGAAAAGCTTGATGGGCTTTACGAGTGCATTCTTTGTGCATGTTGTTCAACATCATGCCCAAGCTATTGGTGGAATGGCGACCGCTATTTAGGCCCAGCTGTTTTGTTGCAAGCCTATCGCTGGTTGATTGATAGCCGGGATGAAGCAACAGGCGAGCGTTTGGACGATTTGGAAGATCCTTTCCGTCTATATCGTTGCCACACTATTATGAACTGCACCAATACTTGCCCTAAGGGTTTGAACCCAGCCAAGGCGATTGGTGAGATCAAAAAGATGATGGTTGAGCGTCGGGTTTAGTCTGAGTGGATCATCGATACAATTCGAAAAAGTCGCCCCCAAAGGGTGACTTTTTCTGTTTTAAAGGTTGAATTATGAGAAATATCGCATGGATCTTAATTCTGTTTTGCTCGTTCAGCGCAGCACACGCAGATGATGCATTGCGCCAGAAATTGGCAGCGCAGGTTGTTGAGCAAACAACAACGGGGGCAATGGTTGATCAAATGGTGGACGCGATTTGGCCAACTTTGAAAGCCAGTATCGTTGATAGAAGCAAGAATCCGAGCGAAGATGATCTTGCCGAAATGAAAATGGAATATGCAAAACTGGTTGAGGAAATGATAGGATCAGTTATTGGCGACGTGACTGAATTTTATGCCGAAAACTATACCGAGCAAGAATTGGAGGACTTGATCACATTCTATCAGTCTGAATTGGGTCAGAAAACGCTGACAAACGCGCCAAAGCTAATGAGCGAGATTATGCCAAACATGATGCAAAAATTGCAGCAGGAATTGCCGCATACAATGCAAAAGTTCTATGCGTTGGCAGAGGAAAAGGGATTGGTTGAGGGCTAAAGTCTATGGGGATCAAAACAATCATTAAAGTTGAGGATGTGGCGCACGCGCGCGTCCTCATTCCTGCTCTTAAAGGGCATGGGTTTCACCCGATTGAAGGCACCGATATTGGTGTGTCTGGCATGGGTGGAATGGCGGGTCCCAATGGCATCTCTATTCAGGTTCCAGAGGATGAAGCCGAGGATGCGCAATTGTTGGCAGAGGCATTGATGGCCGATATTGTCGCTAAGTAGGGCTTTATTTTTCCAAAAGCATCAATTAAGCAGCCCCGATGGGCTGATGCCCCATGTTCGCCACATTCGTTCGGCCACTAGGGCTTTCAAGCGCATGGGTGCAATTGAAGGGCTTTTAAGGATTTCCCGTTATGGTGCAAACCTTAGAATCTCGACAAAGGAGATCTGGAATGAAAATTGTTGTTAAGCAACTGGCGATCGGCGCAAGTTTTGGCGCTTTGTTGGTCTTATCTGCTTGTACCTCAACCTCATCTCCTTTTGGGTCGCGGGTTGCGACATCCAATTTACCCCCAGAACAATTGACTCCCGTGGACAATGGGTCGGTTAATCAGTCGTCTTTGCCCCCGGTGGGCAGTGAAGCAAACACACAAACAAGCACAAATGGGGATCCAACGTTCACTGATGGGCGTATCGATGGGGATGCTGAAAACCTATTTGGCGATGCTGATCCTTCTTTTGTTTCGCTGGATGATTTGGACACAAACACCAATGTTGCGGGCCGTGACCTCACTGGGCCGCTGACGACTTTGAAGTTACTTGGTGTGTGGACCGTGCAAAGCGGGGAAGAGACTTGTCGTTTAAACCTTACCCAATCTGCAAAAGGCTCAACTGGTCGCTATCGGGCTTCGTCTCCGGGGTGCACAGTACCAGCCATTGCGGCTGTGAGCTCATGGCAGTTGGCAGGCAATCAGGTGCAATTGTTTAATGAAGCCGGTCAGCTGATTGGGGCATTGCTACAAAATGGCGATCGATTTGTGGGCACCATGGTGGGTGGCCAAGGCATTTCGATGGTTGGCTAATGGATAGCTCTGCTGACATTGTACATCTTTGCAGTGATGTTGGCAGCGTCGGCGCGACCTATCAGGCTTTGATTGGCGACGGTGTTTTGCAACCGGATCATCAGCAAGCAAAATGCGTTGCGGCGCTTGACGACGTACGCAAACAAATAGATGCCCCCAAACAATCAACATCCCTATTTGCCAAATTCTCCAAAAGATCAAAGCGCGACGGTGTGATCAAAGGGCTCTATGTTTGGGGCGACGTGGGGCGCGGCAAAACCTTATTAATGGATATGTTTTTTGACGCGGTGCAAGAACCGCGCAAACAACGGGTTCATTTTCACGAGTTTATGGATGAAGTGCACAACCGTATTGCGGCCTTTCGCAAAAGCGGAGACGCGGATAAGTCGGGTGACCCCATTCCATATGTTGTAGCGCCCATTATTGCGGATGTGAAATTGCTGTGTTTTGACGAGTTCCACGTCAACGACATTACCGACGCGATGTTGCTCAAGCGCTTGTTCGAAAAACTGTTCGAAGCGGGCATTGTGGTGGTGGCGACCTCGAATGTGGTGCCTGACCAACTCTATAAAAATGGTCTTAATCGACAGCTGTTTTTGCCGTTTATTGATTTGTTGCTTGAACATGCAGATGTGCTCAAGCTTGCTTCGGATACCGATTATCGGCGACAAAAATTGGAAACCCAACCGGTCTATTTCTTTGGCCCTGAAAATGAAACCCGTCCTGGGCTAGATCAAGCTTGGCGCACGCTAACGGGTGGGGTGGAAGCGGATCCGCAGCATGTTGATTTGATGGGGCGCGATTTTGTGGTTGAGCGGCACTTTATGGGCGCAGCGCGATTCGGCTTTAAAGAGTTATGCGAAGCCCCGCTCGGGGCACGTGATTATTTGCGGCTCTCGCATCATTTTCATACTTTTGTCATTGAAGGCATCCCGCGCTTTGAGCGTGCTCGGTCCGATGCGGCTAAACGGTTCATTTTGCTGATCGATACGCTCTATGATCGAGGCGATAAGCTTGTGGCCTCTTTTGAGATGGAATTGGACGGGTTAAGCCTAGATGATAAAACGGCTTTTGAGTTCCAACGTACGATTTCTCGGCTCATTGAAATGCAGTCAAAAGACTATTTGGCAGCGCCGCGCAAGGACGCCGCGGAATAGACGCATTTGGCGCAAACCGCCCAACACCCCCCAATAGTATGAATTGTTAGACGAACGGGTCACTTGCACACCACCAACTATGGGGGTAAGGAAGGTCAGGAAAAACTCAACCTTACCTATAGGGAAACTTCACAAATGGCTCGCAAAAAAATTGCGCTGATCGGTGCAGGTCAAATCGGTGGCACGCTCGCACACTTGGCGGCATCTAAGGAACTTGGTGACGTGGTTTTGTTCGACATCGTTGATGGCGTACCACAGGGCAAAGCGCTCGACCTTGCTCAAACATCAGCCGTTGATGGTTTTGACAGCAATCTTAAAGGCACTTCAGAGTATAAAGATATTGCTGGCGCCGACGTTGTGGTTGTAACCGCTGGTGTGCCCCGTAAGCCGGGCATGAGCCGCGATGACCTGCTTGAAATCAATCTAAAAGTCATGGAGCAAGTTGGCGCAGGTATCGCCAAATATGCACCGGACGCCTTTGTGATCTGTATCACCAACCCGCTTGATGCGATGGTTTGGGCGTTGCAGCGTTTTTCTGGTTTGCCAGCAAACAAGGTTGTTGGCATGGCGGGTGTTTTGGACAGCTCTCGCTTCCAGCACTTTATTGCTGACGAGTTCAATGTTTCAATTAAAGACGTAACAGCGTTTGTGATGGGTGGCCACGGCGACACTATGGTGCCGTTGACACGTTACTCAAATGTTGCTGGTGTGCCGTTGACTGATTTGGTCAAAATGGGCTGGATCACGAAAGAGCGTTTGGAAGAAATCGTTCAGCGCACACGCGATGGCGGTGCTGAGATTGTGGGCTTGTTGAAAACTGGATCTGCTTTTTACGCACCTGCCGCATCTGCGATTGCAATGGCTGAAAGCTATTTGAACGATCAAAAGCGTGTGCTTCCTTGCGCAGCCTATTTGAAAGGCGAGTTCGGCGTTAAGGGAATGTATGTGGGTGTTCCTGTAGTACTTGGCGCCGATGGTGTTGAACGGGTTGTAGAAGTTTCGTTGAACAAGTCAGAGCAAACCATGTTCGACAAGTCTGTCGGCGCGGTGGAAGGCTTGGTTGAAGCTTGTAAGAAGATTGCGCCTAAACTGGCGTAATTGGACGCATCATAGAACAAAATCGCTAACCAGAGCGGAGCGACGCGATGAATATTCATGAATATCAGGCCAAAAAACTATTGGCCTCCTTTGGTGCGCCAATTGCAAAGGGCATTCCGATCTTTTCAAGTGAAGAAGCCAAAGCGGCAGCTGAAGAACTTGGTGGCCCATTGTGGGTGGTCAAGAGCCAAATCCATGCAGGTGGACGCGGTAAAGGCAAATTCAAAGAGCTACCAGAAGACGCCAAAGGCGGCGTTCGTTTGGCGTTCTCAATGGATGAAATGCAAGCCCATGTTGACGAAATGCTCGGCAACACATTGGTGACCAAGCAAACTGGTCCTGCCGGCAAGCAAGTCAACCAGCTTTATATCGAAGATGGTGCTGACATTGAGCGCGAGCTTTATCTCTCTTTGCTTGTTGACCGTACGACTGGCCGTGTGGCTTTTGTGGTTTCAACCGAAGGTGGCATGGACATTGAAGCGGTTGCGGAAGCGACCCCTGAAAAGATCCACACATTGCCAATTGATCCAGATGCAGGCGTTACTGCAGAAGATGCTGCAAACATTTGTGCGTCATTGG
>NZ_CAKZPW010000114.1:0-11444 GCF_937139385.1 uncultured Maritalea sp.
TTCTTTTTTTAATGAAAAAGAAAGGAAAAAAGGGCGTTTTATTTAGCGCGTTTTAAGTTGTAATTGGTATTATTACTATATTTGAAATAGACAATTTGAAAAGCTTAATTTTATAAAAATGTTATATTGAGTGTAGTTGTAAATTAAAATATTCTGGTTTTATAAAACGAATATTAAAACTATCTTTTTTGTAAGTTTGTTATTAAAATAATTCAGATATGAAAGTTCATCATTTAGCCAAAGAAAAATCTATTTTAAATAAGTTTTTATTAGAATTAAGAAGTGTGTCTATTCAAAAAGATGCAATGCGTTTTCGTAGAAATATTGAGCGAATAGGTGAAGTTTTAGGGTATGAATTAAGTAAAAATTTAGTTTTTGAATCTAAAGAAGTAACAACACCTTTAGGAGTAAAATCAACTGAAATTCCTGTTAATGATGTGGTTTTATGCTCGATACTTAGGGCAGGATTGCCATTGCATAACGGATTATTAAATTATTTTGATGATGCTGAAAATGCTTTTATATCAGCATATCGTCATCATCCAAATAACGATGAAGAATTTGAGATAGTTGTAGAGTATTTTGCTTCTCCATCAATTGACGGTAAAACATTATTATTGGTTGATCCGATGTTGGCAACAGGACGATCGTTAGTTGCCGTATATGAGGCGATTAAAAAATACGGAACACCGAAAAAAATCCAAATAGTTTCAGTTATTGGCTCTACAGAAGGTGTTGAGTATATTGCAGATTTTTTTCCAGAAAACACAGATTTATGGATTGCTGATATTGACGAAGGGTTAAATGATAAAGGATACATTGTTCCTGGTTTAGGGGATGCAGGTGATTTAGCTTATGGAGTAAAAGAATAGTATATGGATTTCACGGCTATAACAGAATTTATTTTAATTTTTTTATTTGCGGCCACCAAGTTTGCAATGGCTGTAGGTTACATGTTATTGCCAACTACCAATTATAATTATTTAGAGATAGTTGCAATGCTGATTACCGCTGGATCTTCTGGTGTAATATTTTTTTACTACACTACCGGCTGGATTAATATTCAAATCAATTCACTTCTTCCAGAAAAGAAAAAAAAAAAAGTTTTTACCCGTGGAAACAGACGTTTTATCAATATAAAAAACAAGTATGGCCTGATTGGCATTTCTTTATTAACCCCAGTTTTACTTTCTATTCCTTTGGGTTGTTTTTTAGCATCTCGCTATTTCTCTAAAAATAAATACACCCTACTTATAATGATAGCTGGAATAGTGTTTTGGGGAGTTATTTTTCCTTTGATTAAGTTAGTTTATTAGAATTACTCTAAACTTTTCTTCTTAAAAAGAATATATCCAAAATGGAACATAAAACTCCAATGATCTTCAAATTGCTCATAATAATTTGCGTTTAACGCTATTGGCCCTAATGGCGTTTTATAAACCAATGAAGAGGAATAAATAATATGTCCTTCATCCCATACTTTACCATAGTAAGCTTCTTTATTGGCGTTTTGTAGTATATTTTGATGCGGTTGAAATAAATAACCTTCAACTCTAAACTGCATATTTTTTGTTATTTGAAAAATATTTTTTAACCCAACGGCTAAATAATTATGTGCTCTAAAATTTTCTTGAAACAAAGTTTTACTTTCTGATAACGGTTCAAAAGCAGGAGCAGTTAAAACAGTAGCAGTATAATTATGAAAAAATGATTGGTTATTATACACGCCTTCGGCAAACAAACCAGCACGCAGCACATTGTTTGGATTATCAACCCGCGCATAAAAAGTCAGGGTGCGACTCATCATGTCAGCAACAGGATTGACCCGATTAATTTGGCCATTAAAGGTTTGATCCGCTAAGCCTTGCACACTAAAGACCACTTGTTGGCCCACATGCAGCATGGATTGAGCCTGAGCGGGTGCGGTGGCTTTTAGTTCGGTTAAACGGGTCATCAGTTTTTCAAGCGGTTCGTCAAGGTCAATACCAACCTTTTTTGCCAATCCAGCCACGCGAAACGCCTGTTCGGATGCAGGGCCAGCAATCGACAAAAACTCGCGCAAAATACGCACAGTTTTCGGGGACACAGCGGCTTGGGCCAGCATTTGCTTTTCGCGATAACGCGCCACAATTTCTTCAGCTTGCCGACCTGAATAAGGCGATAGGCCCGCAGCATCCATTTCGGCGGCGACTTTTTTGGTTAGCTCGGCATCATCGCTTGGCAAATCATTTGCACCATCAAATTGCTCAGGCACAGCCAAACGATCCAACAGGCGGCCCATGGCAGCATCATGGCCAAACCGGTCGCGCACCCGCGGACGCCACACATCGGGCAAATCAATTTTGGCCAATAGTGTTTCAAACAAATCTACTGCACCAAGGTGCAGGCGCGGCGCTGTCTCACCATAGAGCGCACTTGCTTCAATGGCGAAATGCATCACCTCTGAAAATGTTTTGTCGCTGTCTTTTGGGGCCAAAAACTCCAAGCCAGCTTGGTCAAATTCAAAGGGGCCATAGTCACGTTGACGGAAGACAGGGCCAAGATAGCCATAGTTTTTTGACAGTCCTACGGCGTCGCCAGCTAAATATTGCGCCGCGATGGGCAGCGTAAAATCTGGTCGCAGGCAATAGGTCGTGCCATCTGGGCCATTGGTCAACATTAAACGCCGACCAATGTCCTCACCCGCGAGATCAAAAAATAGATCGGCTGGCTGCAAGATATCTGGCGAAACCAATTCAGCTAAGGTGCCAATACGGTTGGCCAGCTCGGCGCGTTGATCTGAAAAATCGCTCATGGGGCTATTCCCCGTCTGCGCTGTCTGGTTCAAGCAAGGCATGGATATGCGCAACAAGGTCTGCCCGCTTGACGCTCGCTTGCGCGGGTCGCGCTGCGCGCCATTCTGCGTTGTCAGTGATTTCAAGTGACGCCAATTTGCCAGCGACCAAGTCTTTGACTTGCACTTCGCCTGCTTCGCGCTCTTGGCTACCTTCGATGATCACCGCAGGCGCATTGCGCTTATCGGCATATTTCATTTGCTTGGCCATGTTTTTGGACGCGCCCAAATAGAGCTCAGCGCGAATGCCCGCTTTGCGCAAGTCGGCGACCATTGCCTGATAAGAAGCGATTTGATCTTTATCCATGATCAGCACCACAACCGGGCCTTGCTTTTCAGTAACGTCTAACTCGCCAACCAATTGCAACGCGTGGGCCAAACGGCTCACACCAATGGAAAAGCCCGTTGCAGGCACTGGTTCTGGGCGGAACCGCGACACCAGACCGTCATAACGACCACCACCACCAACAGAACCAAACACAACGGTTTGGCCTTTTTCGTTTGTTACAGGAAAGGTCAATTCGGCTTCAAATACTGGACCCGTGTAATACTCAAGGCCGCGCACCACGGATGGGTCGATTTTGACTTTGTCGCGTGGGTAACCTGCGGCATCAAACAAAGCTTGCATTTCTTTTAGTTCTGCGACGCCGGCGGCCCCTGTTTCGCTGCCCTCAACTTGCGCGGCGAGGACTTCAAACATTTTGTCGGCGTCCGCATCTGCCATCACATAGGCAAGAATGCGATCAATTTGCGCATTATCAAGACCAGCGCCTTCTGTGAAATCGCCACTTTCGTCTTTTCGGCCAGCGCCGAGCAACAATTTCACGCCCTCTTCGCCGAGGCGATCCATTTTATCGATGGCACGTAAAACGGTGAGTGCTTTTTCCGGCTCTTCGGCCAAACCGGCTGCAGCTAGTACACCATCCAAAACTTTGCGGTTATTGACCCTGATGATGAATTTGCCGCCAAGGCCCAATTCGTCCATCACATCAGCCATCATCATGCACATTTCAGCGTCCGCTGCTGGATCAGGTGCGCCAACACTATCTGCATCAAATTGCATGAACTGGCGGAAACGGCCCGGTCCTGGTTTTTCGTTGCGGAACACATAGCCCTGTCGGTATGAGCGATAGGGCTTTGGCAGGGCGTCATAGTTTTGTGCAAAGTAGCGAGCGAGCGGCGCGGTCAAATCGTAACGCAGGCTCATCCATTTTTCATCGTCGTCTTGCAGCGAAAACACGCCCGCGTTTGGGCGGTCCGTATCGGGCAAAAATTTGCCAAGGCTTTCGGTATATTCAAACAGCGGCGTTTCAACGGGGTCAAAACCATAGCGCTCATAAACCGAACGAATGCGATGGAACATTTGCTCCAAAGCTATGATTTCGACCGCATCACGATCGACAAAGCCTCGGGGCAAAGTTGGTGCTAAACGTTTGGTTTTCTTGGCCATAGGTGCCTCTGAAATGAAAAGAAAAGTACGCGCCTATTTGGCGCTTCGAGTGGGTTGTTAGCCGATCACGCCATAGGACACAAGTATTGGTGAGAAATGGGGATTATGCTTAGGCTTATTGCCTAGCCATGTTTGGGTTTTGGCGGGGTGAACTTGGCCCGCGCATCCAGCGCCTTTTGGCGGCAAAAACAGTCTTCTGTATGATCATTGACCAACCCCATTGCCTGCATAAAGGCATAGGCGGTTGTTGGTCCAAAGAATTTCCAGCCGCGCTTTTTCAGGTCTTTTGCAAAAGCTTTTGACATGTCCGTTTGCGCCAATTTGCGCACCTCGGCTTCTGTTACATGTTGGGGCCGGTCCTTAGGACTTGGCTCAAACTGCCAAAAATAGGCGGCCAAGGTGCCAAACTCTTTTTCAAGTTCAATCGCACGCGCGGCATTATTGATGGTTGCTTCAATTTTACCGCGATGGCGCACAATCCCTGAGTCTTGCAGCAATCGATCTACATCGTCAGGTCCATATTGAGCGACTTTATGGAAATCAAAACCATCAAATGCGGTGCGAAAGTTCTCGCGCTTGCGCAAGATGGTCAACCAGGAAAGGCCAGATTGAAAGCCTTCAAGACACACTTTTTCGAACAGCCGAATGTCGTTATCTACGGGATAACCCCACTCGGTATCATGGTAGCGTATGTACATTTCATCGTTGCTTCCCCAGAAACAACGGCCAACATATTCGTTCATTGTAATATTTAACGGTTGCAATCTTGTCGATTTTCACTAAATTCCTTCAACAGTTCATTAACACTTGCGTTAATTCAGGGTCCGTCGTGCGAAATCAAGCCACAAAATCGCCAGATCAAATGAAAGTTTTGATTGTCGATGACAATCAATATGCATGTGCGCTGGCTGCTGCACAACTGAAAAAACTTGGCATTGGTGAAACCAAAAGCGTGGCCTCGGGTGCAGAAGCCTTGTTGCAGCTGATGCATAAGGACTTTGATGTTTTATTGAGCGATTGGTACATGCCAGATGTGTCCGGCGCTGGCCTGTTGGGCGTTATACGTGACCCCCGATTTGGCGACAATAGCAATATTGCTGTTGTGGTTATGACGGCCTACGCCAGCAGTGACAATATTGAGCGCGCTTTAGCACTTGGTGCCGATGAAGTGGTGATAAAGCCGGTAAATGGCACCGATTTGGGCAAAGCGATTGCCAAGGCGATCACCAAAAAAGAAAAAAACCAGAGCATTCCGGCAAATGACGAAGTGATGGAAGAAGACGAAGAGGACGATGATGGCATGGTCATGCTTTGATCTGCACATTCATCTTCTGTAAACCATTCTTGCTAAGTCCTTACTTACCACGCTCTTTCACCGTTTATTGCGGGTGATCAACTAAGGTTTATCTCAAATTGTAACTGCACGTATTTGATGCGGGCTGAGTGTGAGTTTGAGTAATGCGTAAGTTTTTGGTGGTATTTCCAGCCTTGGTTGGCGCTTTTGTTTTGTCGCTTATGGGCGCCGGGTTTGCCGATGGTGGCTTGATCAAATCAAAGAATAGCTTTGGGCAGACTATTTACGTGCTGCCGCCCGAAGGCATGAGCGTGACCAAGGGCACGCCAAAACATAAGCTAGAGGTAAAAAACCCTTACGGTCAGCACCCAGAGTTTTTACGCCAAGTTGTTGCCTACAATAGCGAATATACCAAAGGCACCGTTGTTGTGGATACCAATGCGCGGTTTTTGTATCTCGTTTTGAGCAATGGGCGCGCCATGCGATACGGCATTGGCGTGGCGCGATCTGGGTTTGAATGGTCAGGCACCCACAAAATCACCGCGAAACGCGAATGGCCCGGCTGGACACCGCCCGCCGAAATGCGCGCGCGTGAACCGCATTTGCCCGCTTACATGCCAGGCGGGATCAATAACCCTCTTGGTGCCCGCGCCCTATATATTGGCAGCACGCTTTATCGATTGCACGGCACCACCCAGCCACGATCCATCGGCAAAAAGGTTTCTTCGGGCTGCATTCGGCTTACGAACGAAGATATTAAGGATTTATATACAAGAGTTTCAATTGGCACGCGCGTGGTTGTTATTTAATTTACCTTTAACGCGCAACATTACGGCCGAATATTCAACAAATTTGGCCGACGATAAATGGACTTCATTCTTTCAAGAATTAGGCAATTTGGACGCGACGAAAGTGGCGCTTTTGCTGTTATTTTCGGCGTCATCGCCATTGTACTGCTCGCCACGGGCGGCGCTGCCGTTGACTTTGTGAACATCCAGCAAAGCCGCAAGACGACGCAGATCAGCCTAGACGCAACGGTTCTGGCCCTTCAGCCAGAAATCTACAAAAAAAGCAAAGGCTGGATCACCAATAGGGCCAACGACCTCATTGAAGAAGGTCTGTTGGGCACTGGCGTTGCAATGTCCATCAGCAGCGTGGAAATTGATAAGGAAGCTGGGCGTCTTTACATCGCGGCCGATATTTCTCAACCGACTTTGTTTGTTCGACTCATTGGCATCAATGAAATGAGTGCCCGGCTGATTTCTGAGGCCACACGGGCGAAAAACCGTCTTGAAGTGGCAATGGTGTTGGATAATTCGGGGTCTATGTCTGGCTCTCGTATCTCCAATCTCAAAACGGCTGCCAAGTTGGCTGTCGACATTTTGATGGGTGCGGAAGATGAGCCCGAAAAAGTGTTCATTGGCTTGGTCCCCTTTACCATGAACGTAAATGTTGGCGCAGATAAAAAGACAGCGACGTGGATGGACACAATGGGCCAGTCGTCAGCAAACTGGGACAATTTTGATAATGATGACAATGAAGACACCGGACACGACGTCACCGACGTGAACGATAGGTTTTCCCGATTTGCGCTTTATGATCAGCTCAAGAACGTAAGCTGGAAGGGATGTGTGGAAGCGCGTCCTTATCCGCTAGATACCAATGATGCCACACCCAACGCGTCTAACGGCGACACCTACTTTGTACCCATGTTTAATCCAGATGGTCCGGACAGCGGCGCATCGACGACCGCTGATTATTTGGACGATGAAGGTGGTACGTGCGTTGCGCCAACAAAGCCGGGCGAATGCACATTTCGGAGCTGGCCTGGAACAAAGAAGAAAAAGGGCAGCAGAGCGCCTGGGCAGTATAGTTGGTGGAATCCTGACAAAGGGAGTTCAACATCAGGCACAGATGCGTGTAGCTGCGACGGGCAAACGATCACATCTACGACGACTTGGAATGATAAGAAAAAGGGAATGATCACACAGGTCACATGTGACACATCTGGCTCATCATCTTTGTCACCCCGTGAATACCAAGAACGGCTATGTAAATATAATGGCGCGTCGGCTTCGCCAAGTTCTGGGGATCACTCTCCCAACGGGACTTGTATCAGTCGCGAAATCTTGCCGCTGACCAACAAAAAGTCGACCCTGAAGACTAATATCACCGCCATGGTGGCAGGTGGGGGCACGAACATACACATGGGCACCATTTGGGGCTGGCGTGTATTGTCGCCCACCGCTCCATACGATGAGGGTGTGGCTTACAATGATGGTGCAAGCAAGGTTATGATCATCATGACGGATGGCCAGAACTATTCGTCACAATGGGGAAGCTTTAACGGGGCATATTATTACCCGGCCTATTCTTGGCCCTACAACAAACGCCTTGGTGACGTAGGGTGGTCGAACTCGTCCATTATCGCAGAAATGGATAAACGCACCAAAGAAGCGTGTGAAAACGCGAAGGCAAAACCTTCCGAAATCGAAATTTACACGATTGGCTTGGGCATTTCGAAAAGCTCGTCCAACGGGAAAATGCTATCTGCCTGTGCATCGGATGCAGGGCATGCCTATTTCCCATCAACGCCGTCGGATTTGGTTTCCACGTTTGAAACAATCGCAAACCAGCTGTCAGACTTGCGTCTTTCGAAATAAGAGAGAATGGCTTGGGGAGGTGGTACCGCCTCCCCGGCTCGAACGGGGGACCCCTAGTTCCACAAACTAGTGCTCTAACCAACTGAGCTAAGGCGGCATATCCATTTTGTGCGCCGATACATAAGGCCCACATCATATCTTTGCAAGAGTGCTTTTAGGCCAAATTACACTTTTTTTCCACACCCTGACCATCTTAACCATGAAACCGGACTGTTTGGGCACAGAACACGGTTTTTATGGACCAATCCCTTGATGCGCGATATTTAAATAAGAGTAAACTAATGCGCCAAGATTGTTTCAGTTTGGCACAGGGAAGTAAGAGTAGTTATGCAGCAGGACTGGATTTATACCGAAGTGGGAAAGCGCGTATTGGGTTACGCACTTGATCCGCGTCCTGTTTGGTTCTGGAATGGGGATGGAAGCGAACTCATTTGGCGCAACCTTGCTGCCAAACTTTTCCGCTCCAAATTCAAGAAGAAGGGCTTAAAGTTTTTGCCCGATCCGGTGCCGCTGAAGGGCCAAGTGACGCGCTTAATTCGCTTGGGCAATGATGGTCGCGCGTCGGTTTCACGGATGCGGTTTCAGATGGGCAAAAAGCCAGTTTCTGCCACCTGTTCATGCGTGCCTCTTAAAACTGAAGATGGATCAAAAGGTCTGTTGGTCATCTCAACAGATAGTGTTGACTTTGGTTTGTTTGATGGCGACGCATTTGCCTTGGTTGCGGATGAGCAATTGTTTTCCCCCGCACAAGACTATGTCATCATCAACGCAGAACGCGAAATCGTTGCTGGCGCCACATCTTCTGGCGACGCTGATGAACTTCAAAATGTGTTGGCTTTGCCGTTTGAAGCATTAAGCGCTGCTTCTCGACTTGACGTCAGCTTGAAAGCGGGTGCGTCGTTGTTGATGTTGGACTTGGGTCAATTATCGCCGACTGACGAACCTGTGCCCACCCAACCCATCATATCAGACGATGTGAATGCAACAGATTCTGCTATTCCAACAGAAATCGATGCCGACGTACAAACAAGCGCAGAACCAACCGTCAAGGACACGCCGTTGCCTGAAGGCAACGAATTTGATGGTGCACAAGCAGATGAAGAGCAAGCGCTATTAGAGCCAACTGCCGAGGAGCAAAGTGAAGTGGAAGATGACGCCTATGATATGGCGCATCTGGACACGATGGACGCTCCCACTGATCAAACCGAAGAAACGCGGGCTCAAAGCGAAGACAATGCTTCAGAGGAACAGGCTGAGACAGATGATGGTTTGAGCGCTCCTTCTGCCCTCACCGATTTGATAGATCACCTTTATAAATCTGGCGGCAATATCACCACCTCGGAGTTGGATGATGCAGACCTGCTGGCGCAAAACCGCATTGATGCTGAGGTAGACTTTGCCGATGACGCATTGGCAGACATTGAAACTTTGCCCGAAGCAGAAATAGATCAGCTCAGCACCCCGCTTGAAGAGGTGCGCAACGAGATGGCAGCACTTGATAATGGCGAGGCGGAGCAGGAAGAAACGAGCCTGTGGAGCATTTCAGCCAGTGAAGTCACACGCGATGTTGAAACAACAACATCGTCTGCGATCAATCAAGATGAAGATAAAACGTCAAAATACAATTTTGATGAATTGTCACGCATTCTGCGCGAACGCGTAAACACTGAAGAAACGCGCAAATCAACAAAATCACCAAAAAAGCAAAAAGACGAGACAAAAGAAGCGTCTGAGCGCGAAGCAGGCAAAGTCATATCTATGACGCCAAAGCCACCTGTTGCGCCGAACGGCAAATCGTCTTTGGTGGCGTTGAGCGACGAAGCCTTGGTTTTGAACAAATTGCCATTGGGCATTTTGATTTTTAAGGACCAAACGGTGCTGTTTGCCAATCGGTCAATGGCGGATTTGGCGGGCTACAACACTACAAATGATCTGCGTGATGCGGGATTGGACGAAATCCTGCCCCGCGCGGATGATGCGGGCAACGAGTTTGGCCCTGTGGCTAAGATCTTGCGCCAAGACGGTGAGAGCGTTGATGTTGTGGCGCGTTTGCAAACAACGATTTGGCATGGCCAAAACGCCTATATGCTGACGGCGCGGGAAGAGCCTTCCACGCGGCCGAGCAATGGCATCATTTCCCAAGGGCGTGACGGCGCACAAATCGATTTTGGCAAGATATCAGCGGCCCTTGGTCAAGGGTGCATTCAGCTCAATCGCGCTGGCTATGTTTTGGATTTGGATGCGCGCGGCAGCCAGCTTTTCGGGCCATCAATCGACTTGCTGCGCAATCGCCCCATTCTTGAATATGTGTCTACCGACACACGAAGCGCTTACTTAAGCGTGCTTTCGGGCGACGCGGAAACGGGTACCATCAAGGTATTTGCAGGGGCTGAACATTGCGAGATCAAGCTGTTTTTGCAAGACATCGAAGATCAATCTAGTTCGATTTTTGGGCTAGTGACGAAAGTGCATGCGGATCAGGAACAAATTGATCACCAAAAGGACGAACTCAACAGCATTCTACCCATTTTGAGCCGCGAAATCCGACGCCCATTGGCTTCCATCGCCGGTTTCAACAGTCTGATGAAAGACGAAGCCTATGGGGCGATTGAGAACGATCGCTATAAAGAATATATAGCCGACATTCACGCTGCGACCCGTCAAATCGAGCAGGTGATTGGTGAAATTGATGACCTGAGTCGCCTGAATATTGGTGAAATTGAACTGACGAACAATCATATCGATTTAGGGTTGATGCTCAATCGGTGCATCGTGCGCATTCGCGGCCAAGCCAATGCGCAACAGGTTTTTGTGCGTAGCGCGATACCAGAAACCAGCTATTTTGTTGAAGCGGACGAAAAACTACTGACCCAAACGATCATGAACCTTTTGGCCAGCGCGGTCACCCTTACGCCCGCTGGGGGCAACGTGGTGCTAAGCGCTGTGCGTGACGACAAAGGTGATCTGATGATCCACGTGCGCGACATGGGTGAGCACGGGCAAAACCGGCACGAACAATTTATTGTCTACCATGAGCCGGTTGGCGATCAGGAGAAACCAGCAGATTTTGTGCGCTCCGGGGTTGGCCTTTCGCTAACGCAAGCGCTGGCAAAGGCCAATGCATTTTCCCTGTCGCTGGATCAAATTGGACGCTCAGGCATGCTTATGGAGTTGGCCATTCCCGCGGATCGGGTCACGGGGACA
>NZ_CAKZPW010000115.1:0-2671 GCF_937139385.1 uncultured Maritalea sp.
AAGCTTGAGTTTTCCACTTGCTGGAACCAGTGGGACGCTGGCAGCATGCGCACCTTTATATCTTGCGGTGTATCAAAAGCGCTTGTGCTCATGGCTGCTTCAAAAAGTTCTTCGCATAGAGCACTAAGGTCATATTGTTTTGCAAGTGGGGCTGAGTATTCGACAATGATATGGGGCATGATGGTTCAAACTCTTGGCATAGTTCACATGTTATTCTTATAGGCGGTTTAGAAATTCAGTGCTACGGTTTACGTCTTCACTCTTTGGCGTGCTGAATTGATCGTGCGCTTTTACCTTCAGGTTAACTTATGAATAACATCAATCCCGACACCGGGAATAACATTTCCAAGGGTATTGCCCTGACATTGATTTCCATTCTGATTTTTTCCGTGCAGGATGTTGCGGTGAAGTATTTGGTGACGGATTATCCACCTACACAGGTGGTTATGTTCCGGTTTTGGGGCGTTGCGGTTTTCACGCTTGTTTGGATTATGCGGGAAGGGCCAATTGGGAAGGCCTTTCACACCAAACGACCGGTCATGCAAATTGCACGTGGCATATTGTTGGTGCTGGATATTTGGTGTTTCAGCGCGGCGCTACAGTTCATGCCACTGAGCGATTTGCAAGCCATTTTCATGCTGTTTCCGGTTGTTGTGACTTTGTTTGCCATACCGATATTGGGAGAGAAGGTTGGCATATTCAGGTGGTCAGCCATTGGGGTCGGGTTTTTGGGCACGATGATCATCATCCGCCCCGGCTTTCAAGAGGTGAACATTGGGGTTTGGTTCATGCTTGGGGCGGTGACAACGTTTGCGCTTTATACCGTTCTGACGCGGTTGGTTGCGCGCACGGATAGCACCACAACCTCGATGGCCTATATGGCGGTTGTTGGGGTTGTCCTTTCCACAAGCGTTGGCATTTTCAACATGGTTCCGATGACGCTGAACGCTTGGCTTTTGATGCTATTGGTGATTGTGACGGCCAATGTGGCGCACACGCTTTTTGCGATGGCTTATCGCGAAGCACCTGCAAGCGCATTGCAGCCCTTCAACTTCCTAATTTTGCCCGCCGCTATCATCATGACGGTGATCTTTTTCGGTCACTGGATTGATATGATTAGCCTTTTTGGTGCAACGCTGACAGTGGGTGCGGGGCTATTTGTGTGGTGGCGTGAACGGCAAAAGGCAAAAGCTGCGCAACGCGACGCAATTAAACAAATGCCAATACGTTAGGGGAACAATGGATCGGACAGGCGCGACATACGCGGAGAGATCAGATAGGGGATGATCGCGAGAACATGCCCACACCTGTCCGAACACTTGTTGGCAATAAACCTGGCGGGCTTTGCGAGGCATGAGATGATTGCACACCCGCCAAGGTTATTGCACAGCACCACTTGCGAAGTGCTGATTGAAGGATCAAAACCAGAAAAGTCAGAGGCTGGTGACGATCAATCCGTTCAACTTGTCCTCACTATGCGCAGAGTTCTTGATTCTTATAATTGATATAAATCAATTGTGATGTAGTTACATTTGAAACATTTTTTCGCACGGGGTACGTCTTGGTCAGCCTATGATCCGCTAAAGCCGCACCATCGATTGGCCGGAACAGGCGTACATTTTTGAAACGCGCCGTCGCGAACCTATTTGCTTCCCCGACATCCCCGCCAATTGACGCGCAGATAAGCAAACAGTTGATCCGGGGTCTATTTAGCCACACCAAAGCCCCCGACATGCACCCGCATTCGACCTTTGTTTTTAAATTCGCGCTGTCGAACCGAAAAACCGGTTCCCACTTTTTCTGACAACGCTCAAATTGCGTTTCACACGAGGCGATTGTTGTCTCGTTATGGGTAGTAAATGATGAGACAATAAACGCCTCGTGTGGACAGTTGTTTTTCGCCAACGTCCAATTGCCCCGGGGTGCTAAACCCTTCTATCCCCTTACCCGCGTTCCACCAAAACTGTTCTGATCGGTTTGATCATTTGGTGATATTGGAAAACAGTACCCAATAAACGACTTACAGCTGCCCTCGGTGTCGGACTGGACAGATCAAACGGTGCGGCACCGCAAACGTCTTGCGGCCCGGCCATCCCCTTTGATTTGGTCAGCGCCCCGCCTGATACGGTTTGCCTTCCACCACCCGCCATTCGTCAACAGCCTGCGCGGTTTCAATCAAAGGTGAGATATTGTGGCATAGGGATTTGTGGCGGGGATAGATTTTTTGGTTTTCTTTCGCACCGCCGTTGGTCGCTTCACTCCCGACCCCGGCACCCCCGCCATTTTCGCGCCGCCGTTGGTCGCTTCACTCCCGACCCCGGCACCCCCGCCATTTTCGCGCCGCCGTTGGTCGCTTGACTTGCTGCTTTTGGCGCTCACGCCGCGCGGGCTGGCCCGGCCCCCGCCATTTTTACACCGCCGTCGCGAACTGCGTTCGCTTCCCCGGCACCCCCGCCATTTGGTGCCTAACAGTCAGGCAAGAAAAAACGCTCTCCCTCACCCTGAGCTTGTCGAAGGGTCCGGGAAATGTTGCAGGGTGGTTCGACAGGCTCACTATGAGGGTGGCGTTTGCAGGAAAACCCAGGCGTGACCCCGGATCAAGTCCGGGGATGCCAAGGGCGCAACGTGAAAAAATCTGTAGTGCTGAAGTGAGACTTGGGCGGTCAGCCCG
>NZ_CAKZPW010000116.1:0-2548 GCF_937139385.1 uncultured Maritalea sp.
CGCAGCTTGTTGTGGCACTAAAGCCCTTGCACGATTTTGCGAAAATCAAACGTATTGTGGTTTCAACATATCAGTCTGTTTCTGGTTCAGGCAAAGAAGCTTCTGACGAGTTATGGAACCAGACCAAAGGCATTTATGTGACCGACATGCCAACGCCATCCGTTTACACAAAACAAATCGCTTTTAACGTGATCCCGCACATCGATGTCTTTATGGAAGATGGGTACACCAAGGAAGAGTGGAAAGTTTTGGCTGAAACCAAAAAAATGCTCGACCCAAAAATCAAAGTGACATGCACGGCCGTGCGCGTGCCAGTGTTTGTTGGGCACTCTGAAGCCGTCAATATCGAGTTTGAGAACGAGATTACAGCCGACGAAGCGCGCAATATTTTACGTGAAGCACCTGGTGTTGCTGTTGTGGATAGCCGTGAAGATGGTGGCTATATCACCCCTGTTGAAGCTGCGGGTGAAGATGCGACTTACATCAGTCGTATTCGTGAAGACGCAACGGTTGAGAACGGCCTGAACATTTGGGTTGTTTCAGACAATTTGCGCAAAGGCGCAGCGCTGAACACGATACAAATTGCTGAATGTATTATCGAGCGCGGATTGATGACCAAAGCGGCATAGGGTTCAACCAAGTTAAAGCGAATTGAAGCCGGGCCTTGTGCTCGGCTTTTTTCTTTGATCAATTGAGCTTAACTTTGGTTCCGTTAGGAAAATCCTTGCTCCAATTACGCCTTGCGACTGATGCGGATATTGAAACGATTGCAGATATATTTTTGCGCTCGCGCCAAGTTGCTTTGCCGTTTTTGCCCATTGTGCACACACCAGCAGAAGACCGAGCGCATATGTGTGAAATGTTGGCGCGGGGCCGCATCACGTTGGCGGTCAAGGATGAGAGGGTGGTTGGTTTTCTGGTGGATCTTGAGGGGTGGATTGCCCATCTATATGTGGATCCTGAGGTGCGTCGGCAAGGCGTTGGCGCTATGTTGCTGGATGAAGCAAAACAACGCCATGACAGGTTAGAGCTTTGGTGTTTTCAACAAAATTGGGCCGCACGCGCGTTTTACGAAAAGAACGGCTTTGTCGCTGTAAAAGAAACCGACGGGGAGAATGAAGAAAAACTCCCCGATCGGTTGTATCGTTGGCAAAGCTAGTGGTTGTTTAGCTGGCTTCAGGGCGCATAAAATCACCCGTTTCGCCGTCCATGACCCATAATTCAGCAGTTGAGATATCAAACCAAGCGCCATGTAGGGACAGGGCACCTTGTTCTACCAATTCACCGATATAGGGGAACGACTTAAGGTTGTTGATAGATTGACGCACACCAACACGTTCAAGCGCTGTTTGCCGTTCGCCATCTGTCATGATGCCCGCGGCTGCCACTTGCTCGGCCACCGGGCCAAGTTGGCTCATCCATTTGCCGATGAAATCACCTTCGTCCAGTTTGGTGTCGCCGCCTGAAAGTGCTGCGGCAATGCCACCGCACCGGCCGTGGCCCATGACAACGATGTTGGAAACGCCCAATCCTTTGACCGCAAACTCAATCGCTGCGGAGGTTGAGTGATGGCGGCCGTCTGGGGCGTATTCGGGCACCAAGTTTGCCACGTTTCGCACCACAAACAATTCGCCAGGGTGGGCACTGAAAATCATTTCAGGCGCTGCACGGCTGTCGCAGCATGCGATGATCATTGTTGAAGGGGTTTGACCTTTTGAGGCCAGGTCCCGGATTTTTTCGCGCTCTTCAATAAAGCGGCCATCCATGAATTCACGATAACCGTTGAGCAATTTGGTCGGAAACTTGTTCATAGGTTTTCCGAATACAGCTAAATTCAAAATATTTCAATGCATCAAAAGTGGCATCTGGCCTGCAAAAAACGAATAACTTGCAAAAGTTCTCAATTCGTTGAAAAAGTGAGGAGATTAATGGAGTTTTTATGCAGATCTATCGCTTTATAACCAATGATGACGACAGCCAATTTTGCAAACGGGTGAGCAAAGCCCTCAGCGAAAGTTGGGCGCTTTATGGGGAACCAAAATATGTTTTTGATGTCGCAGAAAACAAGATGCGATGCGGGCAAGCGGTCACAAAACAAGTGGCTGACCAGCCGTTTGATATGGAAAAAGCCTTGACAGAATACTAGAGCCAGATGCAATTGGCGCAAGGTTAACCTTTGTTTACCTATAGGTAATGTAGGGTCTCCGACTTAAGAACAAGGCTCGTTTCTTTGACGAATCTGTCAATGACGAGTAGATGTTTCAGTGTCTTTGCATTTTTGGCAAGGACTTAACGCAAAAGATCAAGAGGCCCTGTCGCAATGGCTGAACCTAATCGACCTCTCTCGCCGCACCTGCAAATCTATAAATTCGAGATCACGATGGCCATGTCCATTGTGCACAGAATTACGGGTACAGGGCTTTATTTTGGCACAGCATTGCTCGCGTGGTGGTTCGCCGCCGCAGCGATTGGCGATGGCGCTTTTGATATGGCGCAGGGCTTTTTCAACCACTGGTTTGGCCGGCTGATCTTGATCGGCTACACATGG
>NZ_CAKZPW010000117.1:0-4528 GCF_937139385.1 uncultured Maritalea sp.
TCGGACCGGGCGCATTCGTCTGCGCACGCGGCTTCAATTTCAGCTAGGCGGATATTGCCATAAATGTCGCCTTCACGGTTCCCCAACAAGTTGAGATTTGGTCCGTTCAGAATTGCGATTTTTTTGGTCATCAACGCCTCTACTTATGCCGTTCGCCACAAAAGTGTGATGTGACTATACGAAATTGGGCGAAAAGGCAAAGGGTTGCAAGACAATCCTTTGCTCTTTTTGACATTTTATAGATAAAATGGGCTGATTTTATAGATTACACGTCGCTTTGCCGCATTCGCGCATGTTTTTCACCTTTTCCCGCATCTCAGCGATGCCGACTGCGCCGCGTAGGATTTCATCACCAATGATGAAATTTGGTGTTGAAGAAATGCCCAATGAATCTGCGATTTGGTAATTGCGCCCAATTGTATCGGTGACTGTTTTGTCGCCCATTTGCAATTCCAGCTCAATCGGGTTCATGCCCAGTGCTTCAGCTGCTTTTAGTGCTGTGGCCTTGTCGATTTGACCGCGTGAGGCAAAGACTTGCTGATGGAAATCCATATAGCTGACGTCTTTGTCGCGCGCCACCAATACAGCTATCCGCGCCGCATCTACAGAGCCTTGGCTTAGAATTGGGAACTCTTTGAGAATGAGGCGAACATTTTTGTCTTCGTCCAGCAACTCAATTACATCGGCAAGTGCTTGGCGACAGAAACCACAATTATAGTCAAAGAACTCAACCAGGGTGACATCACCTTCTGGATTGCCCAAAACTACGTGATCCGGATCATCGTAGATCGCGCCGTGCAAGGTGGACAATGCCGCTTTGGCTTGTTCATTCTGCTCGCGTTCTGTTTCTTGCTGTAATGCGATTGACATGCGCTGCAAAATTGACGGATTGGCAATCAGGTAGTTTTCGATAACGGGGCCAAGTTGAGAGGTATCCACGGGGGTGCTTTGGCCCTGAGTTTTTGTTGTTTGCAGTGAGCCGATCTTTTGTTCGATAGCGTCATCGATTAGTTGCTGAATTTCTGAGGTCGAAAGCTGGGGCTGCTGCTGTGTGATGGAAACCGCTGCGAAGAGAATGGCGGCAGCGAGCAACAGGGCGCCGGTAATGAAGTAAATGGTACGAGCTTGCATTTTAAATCTTTCGAATCAGAATGAGTTTGAGATCAAGTTAGGGACAATATGTCGTCAGAACGCAACCAAGCAGGCGTTCCTTTGGTGAGATTGCGTTGTGCCTTTTTGGCGAGACTGCGCGCCAAACCCTCTTCTCCATTCAGCAAGGCTGCTTCTGCTGAGGCTAGGTCGGCTTGGCCTTTGTCGCCAAGTTTTGCATAAGCACGCGCGAGTATCGCAAAGGGACGTGGTGATTTTGGTGAAGTTGCCGACACACGTTTGAGCTGACGAATGGCTTCTTCTATGTTTGATGTGTCGCCTGTATCGGCCAACGCCAAAGCGTAGATCAAACGAAATTCAGGTTCATTTGGCGAAAGCTCAACTGCGCGTTTTAGCGGTGGGATGGCTTTGGCTGGCTGGCCGGTTTCATAATACATTTGTCCGAGCATTTCCTGGAAGTTTGGATTGCGTGGATCTGCATTGGCTAAAGCGGCCATCTGTTTTACAGCACTTGCGGCTGCGCCAGCGCGATAACCGGCAATTGTGCGGGCATAGCGCGCTGCGATTGACTTGTCTGTATTTGGATATCTGTTCAGCACTGTTTGGCTTCGTTCGAGAAAACCTGTAAGTTTCGCCTTGACCAGTTCAAACCGCATGATGTCTTTTTGACTATCTCGTTTTTTGCGGAACGGACTGCCTGAGGCACGGTTTTGAACTTGGTTGATGCGGTCTTGGGCGAGGGGGTGTGTACCCAAATACCCCGATGCGCCCGCGCTTAGACCCTGATTGCTTTTCAGCGTATTAAGAACATCGATCAATCCCTCGGGCGATTGTTTGGTGCGCTCAAGATAGGAGATGGCTGCAGCATCGGCGGCGCTTTCTTCTGATCGGCGATAGGCCATAAAGGCGTTTTGGCTGGCAGAGGATGCCCCAATTATGAAGGCACTGGCCATACGCCCCAGATCCTCACGGTTTTCTTGCCCCGCAGCCGCGGCAAGTACGCCCACACCCAACAACATCGACACTGCCTGCACTTTGGCTTGCACCTCGGCCTGCTCGCGCAATCTTTGCAAATGACCACCTGCCAAATGTCCAATTTCATGGGCTAAAACGGCTTTGAAGGCATTGGGTGTTTTCGCGTCAATGATGGTGCCATAATTGATGAAGAGCGAGCCGTTTTCGATCACAAAGGCATTAAACCGCCGGTCGTTGACCAAATAGATTGGTAGGTCGCGGTTGTTGATGCCAGCCGCTTTCATCAGGGGGGCGGAAAAGTCTCGGATCATGGACTGGGTTTCAGCGTCCGTAATCAATCGCAGGGTTTGGGCTTTGGCGGCTATCGGGGCGAGGAGAACGGCCAGTCCAAAAAGAAGTGTGGAGAGAATTCTTACCATTGTTGAATTGACCTTTGCGCCCCAATCGAATTATGGCCTGATGCAAGATAGTTTTTGACGTCATACCTTTATGGCACCTAATGCAAGAAAGTTGGGCACTTTAATGGCGAAATCACAAGAGTTTGATGCGTTGCGACCGTTTTATGCGATGGAGATTTTGGCTCTCGCAAAGCAAAAAGAAGCGCAGGGCACCAAAGTTTGCCATTTGGAAGTGGGAGAACCGGGTGCTCGCGCTGCGCCGCAAGTTCGTGAGGCGGTGGCCGCAGCGGTTCAGAATGAGCCACAAAGCTATACACATGCCAAAGGCAATGCGTCGCTTCGAGAAGGTTTGGTCAATTATTATCGCCAGCGGCACAAAGCAATTGTGGATCCTGAAGACATTCTTGTGACCAACGGGTCGTCGGCTGGGTTTATATTGGCCTTTTTGGCAGGGTTCGAACGCGGTGCAAAGATTGCAGTAACGCGGCCCGGTTATCCAGCCTACTTAAACATTTTGTCCAGCTTGGGTTTTGAACCTGTTGAAATCGAGTTGTTTGCCGAAAAGAGTTGGCGCTTGGATGCGGATGAAGTGCGTTCGGCATATGAGAAACAGCCTTTTGCAGGATTATTGTTGGCGTCGCCTGCCAATCCCACTGGCGCTATGATTGAACGTGAGGAACTTGAAGAGATCATCAAGACCTGCCGTGATTTGGGTGTTCGGTTTATCTCGGACGAGATTTACCACGGGCTCAGCCATGGCATGGCTGAAACATCAGCGCTTGAATTTGGCGACGATGCGATCATCATCAATAGTTTTTCAAAATACTATTGTATGACCGGTTGGCGATTGGGCTGGATGGTCTTGCCAAAAGATATGGCGCGGCGCACAGAGATTATGGCGCAGAATATGTTTATTTCTGCGCCCAGCATGTCCCAATTGGCGGGTGAGGTGGCGTTGAAATGCAGGGACTATTATGACGCGCAAAAAGTCCACTATCTGACCAATGGTCTGCTTTTGACCCGGGCATTGCAGGAAATGGGCTTTGGCGATGTTTGTCAGTCCGACGGCGCGTTTTATGCTTATGCGAACGTTTCAAGCTTTACCGATGACAGCGTCGAGTTCTGTAAAAAGCTCTTGGAGCGTGCTGATGTGGCCGCAACGCCCGGTGTTGATTTTGACCGGGTGAATGGCAATAAGTTTGTGCGGTTTTCGTATGCTGGCTCGCGGGAAACGATCGAAGATGCCATAGAAAAAATGGCCGGCTTTTTAAGCCGACCATTGTAATATTCAAACATTGTCATTGAGCGTGGCGCTCTTCTAGTTGCCTAGAATGTTGCGCTGCCACCAGCCCTTTTTCACCTTCTTTTCAGGCTCTGCTGGTGTGTCTTCTTCGGACTTGGCCGGAGAAGATGAGGTCACGATAATACCCTCTTCAGGTAGTTTCTTTTCAGCGCGCTCGGGCCGTTTGCTTGGCTTTTCTTCAGTTTTCACTTCAATCGGCGCAACCTCGGCAGGCTTTTCTTCTTTTGGCTCTGCTTTCGCCGGTTTTTCTTCAGCAGCCTTTGCAGCATTCTCAGCAGCCAAGGCTTCCGCCGCTTTTTCAGCGTTTGATTTGCGACCACGACGACGTTTTGGCTTTTCTTCTGTGGCTTCAACCGCGTCGGGTTTGGAAGCTTCAGGAGTTTGTGCCACTTCTGCGCTTTCTTGCGCCACGACTTCAGACTGTTCATCAGTCTTTTTGCGCCGTGGGCGACGGGTGCGCTTTTTCGGTTTCTCGTCAGCGGTTTCAGCTTCGGGTGCGGCTTCGCTTACACTTGGCGCTGATTCAATAGCTGCAGCAGCTTCGGCGTCCATGGCTGGTGCTTGTGTGCCTTCTGATGGACCAGAAGCTTCTTCGCTTGCTGTTTCACCATCATTTGTGGCTGTTACGCCATCTTCTTGAACGCGACGGTTGCGGCGACCACCACGACGGCCCCGACGACGACGCTTTTTGGGCTGATCATCATCGCCGTCTTCATCGTCGATGTCCTTGGCTCTTGCAACC
>NZ_CAKZPW010000118.1:0-3313 GCF_937139385.1 uncultured Maritalea sp.
CTGGTCTTCGACAAATAGGGTCAAAATGGTGGCAATAAATATGCCAGCTAGCGCGCCAGAAATAAGCGACGCGAACGGATGAAAAAGCCCATCGACAAGGTGTGCACGAATGACAGTGGAGAGTTGTTGTTCTGAACGAATTGTTTTTAATAGACGGCCAAACATAACCAATACCTGCCTAACATTGTGCACAAAATATATGTCTAGGCTCTATTAGTGTAGTTAAAACCTTTAATAATCGTGACCTACAAAAATTTTTTTGATTATTTTTATCGTTTTCTGTCAGTGCTTTGGCAGGTTTTTGTGATGGAACTGATCAGCAAGGGCCACAATAGGAAATTTTTTGAACGCTTGATTGCGCAATTGCGCATTTAGTTTGATTGAATTATCATCAGCTCCAACATGTAAACAAGATGCCCTTCGGCGCGCCCATATGCGGCAAGCGACGTAGGCAACGGAGCAAAATGTGGTCGATGAAAATCGGCCCGTAATTGGTGCGAAAAAGCAGAGTTCTTCGGCGCCCGAAGACCGTCCAGTTTCCAACGCGGACAGGTCAAATGTGCCCAAAAACCCTGCAAATGCGCAAGCTGCCAATAAAAAGCGGGCCCGCAAGCGGAATACCAAAAGCCACCACAATAGTGTCCAGACCCACCAAAGGCCTGAGCTATATGGTGCGCTGGATCTTGGTACAAATAACTGTCGGCTGTTGCTGGCGCGACCAACCGCGAGCGGCTTTAAAGTCGTGGACGGTTTTTCCCGAATCGTACGGCTAGGTGAAGGGTTGACCAGTACAGGGCGTCTGTCCGACGACGCCATGGACAGAACGATTGAAGCGCTTCAAGCCTGTAAAGTGAAGATTGAAAACCAAAACGTCACAAAGTTTCGATTGATCGCCACCGAAGCATGCCGCTCGGCGGATAATGCTGAGAGCTTTTTAGCAAGGATTGAAAGCGAAACCGGCATTATTTTGGAAGTCGTGGACCGCCAAACCGAAGCGCAACTTGCGGTGACCGGTTGTGCCGACTTGGTGGAACCCGGCGTCGCTGGCTCCATCATATTCGATATTGGTGGCGGTTCGTCAGAATTGGCGTGGCTCGATTTTCGTGGTGGCAGGCCAAAAAGTCCCGGCAAGATGGCATCTTCGATCCGTTCTTGGCAGTCGTTGCCCGTTGGCGTCGTTTCGATTGCGGAAAAGTTTGATGGGGTCAATGTAACGCCCGAGAGCTTTGAAGAAATGGTGGCTTACGTGGCAAGTCACCTCAAGAAATTCAGAGGTCGCGAAAAGCTCAAGCAAACACTGGCGGAACACCCCATGCACTTGGTTGGCACCTCCGGCACTGTAACAACATTGGCAGGACTGCACCTTGGCTTGGACCGCTACGACCGTTCAAAGGTTGACGGGTTGTGGATGCGCTCCGAGCAGGTTGAAGACACGATGCGCGTGTTGATCAACATGGATTATGAGCGACGCAAAGCCAACCCATGTATTGGTCGTGACCGTGCGGATTTGGTGCTGCCTGGCTGCGCCATTTTCGAAGCGATCAGGCGCGAATGGCCCTGCGATCGTATTCGCGTGGCCGATAGGGGACTGCGTGAGGGTATATTGATTTCACTCATGTCCCAAGATCGGGTATGGTCAAAACCAAATGTGGGTGCGCAACGTCGTCGCCGGCGAACAAAACCAACCCAGCAAAACTCAAACCAAAGGACTGTCTCATGAGAGAGAAAGTCAAGGTCAAAGGCACGAAACGATTAGGCACCAAGGCTGGTGGCGTCAAGAAAGCCAAAATGAACGCTCAAGCTGCAAGGCGTGATGCCAAACAGCGCAAAACCACCCGCGAGCAAGAAGCAGGTGTGAAGCCCAGTCGCAAAGCTGAAGCGCGCGGCATGAGCACGCGTGTGAAAACCGCTAAAGGGCGCACAACTTCGTCCACAAATTGGCTCAAACGCCAATTGAATGACCCCTATGTGCAAAAAGCGCGCCTTGAAGGCCGTCGCTCACGTGCCGCCTATAAAATTATCGAGCTAAACGCCAAGCACAATCTCATCCGACCCGGTATGCGAGTGGTCGATCTTGGTTGTGCGCCGGGTGGTTGGTGCGAAGTTTGTACAGAAATTCTGGGGGTACACCCAGAAGATCCAAAGGTTGTGGGCATTGACTATCTGGAAATGGGCGAACTGCCTGGCGTGATCTTTCTACAAAAAGACTTTAACGACGATGATGCGCCTGATGCGCTGATTGAGGCGTTGGGCGGCAATAAGGTTGATTTGGTGCTGTCTGATATGGCAGCACCCACCACGGGGCACCGTCCGACCGATCACATCCGCATTATTGCGCTGGTTGAGCTCGCAGCTGATTTTGCAACCCGCATTCTAAACCCGGGTGGCACATTTGTGGCCAAGGTGTTCCAAGGCGGCACAGAACATGAATTGCTTGGCGAACTGAAGAAGAACTTCAAAACAACGTTCCACGCAAAACCACCAGCTTCGCGTCAAGATAGCGCAGAAACATACCTGATCGCAAAAGGCTTTAAGGGATAGGCGTTTGTGTTTTGGCGACGTGACCGGACACGTCGTCACCCACTTGTTTTGACAGCGCGAACAAAGGCAGCAACGATAAAACCGTAATGCCTGCCAATATGAAGAATACAATTTGCATTTCTGCAACGCCGACTTCAACGCCGCGCGCAAATGCAATGCCTTCTAACAACAGCGCTGTAATCGCCACGCCCAACGCAAACGCCAATTGGATCGACACAGAGCTGATCACCGTGGCCGAGGCAGTGTGTGCGGGCGTTGTTTGCGTGAAGGTGAGTGTGTTGAGCGATGTGAAATACATGGAGCGGAAAAAGCCCATGAAAAGCAGCAGCGACATCATTACCCAGACGGGTGTTTGAGCCGAGAAGTTTCCTTGCCCGACAGTCAATACGGCGGAAATACAAACGCCAACAATCAAGAGTGAGCGAAACCCGAATTTTTTCAGCGCGGGTCTCAAGAAGAATTTCATTGATATCGCCCCGACTGCCCCAATAAATGTGATCATACCCGCCTCAAATGGCGAATAGCCAAAGCCTATTTGCAACATCAATGGAAAAAGGAACGGCACGCCGCCGATCGCAACCCGGAACACAAAACCGGCATAGGTTGCTGTTTTGAAAATTGGCTCTTCAAAAACCCTCAAGTCCAGAACAGGATTTTCGACCCGTTTTGCATAAAAAACATAAATGATGCCGCAGATGAAACCAGCCGCTGCAACAGAAACGCCAAAAATGGGCGGCAATGCAGGCAAACTGATCACCGAAAGGCCAAAGAT
>NZ_CAKZPW010000119.1:0-6213 GCF_937139385.1 uncultured Maritalea sp.
AATATAACACCTGCTGCAACAGCTGGTTTTGTTGATCCAAAAACAGACTACGCAAGCTGGACACAGGATGAGCGTGACGCAAAGGCCAAAGAACTTTTGGCACAAGCTGGTTACGGTGCGGACAATCCACTTGAGTTCAATTTGTTGTACAATACGTCCGAAACGCACAAGAAAATTGCAACTGCGATTTCTGCGATGTGGTCACAAAAGCTTGGCGTAAACGCCATTCCAACCAACATGGAATGGAAAACAATGCTCGAGACGGGTCGCAACAAGGATTTTGATATGATCCGTTACGCTTGGATTGGCGATTACAACGAAGCTTCGACATTTCTTGATCTGCACCGCACAGATGGCGCGCAGAATTGGGCAAGTTACGCAAACCCTGAAGTTGACGCCTTGTTGGACGAAGCAAAAACATCGTCTGATCCAAATCCGGCTTATACAAAAATCGAGCAAATCCTGGCCCGCGATATGCCAGTTATGCCGATTTACCATTACACAAGTGTCATGATGAAAAACCCGGCGCTAAAAGGCTGGCCGATGGAAAACGTACAACAGAATTGGTACGCCAAGGACATGTACTTCACGGCAAACTAACTAAACGCAAAGAGGGTTCTGAATTAACCTTAGGCCCTATCTCCCTTTGACGTTCAAGCTGACCAATCCGCTAAGGCGGGTTGGTTTTTGCCTTAAATGTTTGGAGAGGTGGCAAGGGCCTGCGAAATCTCGTTCGCGGTTTTCATAGCGATCGGTGCCAATTTGTCGACCACTTCCTCCGGGCTCCATGCTCGGCCATGCACGCAGATATTCATGGAAGCGACCACTTTGCCTTGTCGTCCAAATATGGGCGCCCCCACAGTCAGCTCCCCATTGATGCATTCTTGAACCGCAGAAGCAAACCCATCTAACCGGGCTTGTGCGATCAAGGCCAAGATTTTGTCCTTATCGGTAATGGTATGTGGCGTGATCTGGCGCAGATTGGATTGCTCCACAATCTCTTTGGCAGCTTGCTCTGGCAATGCAGACAAATATGCCCTTCCACTTGAGGTGCAAAACATTGGTGCTCGCCCACCGATCGGCGGATTCACCAAATGTGAGTTTAAACTGGGCAGGCGCGTAATATAGATCACGTCAAATCCATGCGGCAGTGCCAGATTCACAGCTTCGCCGGATAACTCTCGCGCTTGCAACAAATAGGGCGCGGCAATGGATGAAAGCGGATCAGACGCAAGAAACGTGAATGAAAACTCTAATAGTTTTGCCGATGGGCGCAGTTGACGGCTTCGCTCATCACGCAGCAAATAGCCAAGCGATACCAGCGTATGACAGAACCGCTGGGCCGCGCTCTTGCCTAGCCCCGTTCGTTCAGAAATCTCTGACAAGCTTAGGGCAGATTTGTCGCCGCTAAACGCTTGTAAAACCCGAAGTGCTTTTTCAACGGACCCAACAAACAAAGCATCGCGTTGCGTGTCCGTTTCTTCGGTGTCGTTGTTATTTCCAGAAGGGCCACCATGATGATGGAATGATGTCGAAGAGTTGGTCATGTGGCCGCACAATCAATATAAGAATATTCGGTTGCATGTGCGCCATTTCCGTAAAAAAGACGCACAACATTCGAACTAACATATATGTCTAAGCTTTAAAGATAAAGCCCGACGTCGTGGTGAACCACTTAACTTGATTGGCCCGAGGATGCCAAGAGTTTAGGGTATCGACTAGCTCGAAGCCAGCCGGATCATGTGGTTGTCAAAATGAAGGCCATCGATTTCATCTGGTATCTGACCAATTGCGCCAAAACTGCCCGATCCAGTGCCGAACTGAAACCCAAAACCGGGCGCTGCCGCCAAAGCACACACATCACTCAACACCTGCACCTGCTGCACATTGCCGTATCGATCAAACACCATCGCCCGGTTGCCTTTCGGAGAGCTGACACAAATGTGTTCGCCATCGGCTGAGGTTTCAACCGAGCCAACATATCCTCGCAAATCACGCTGTAAATCACGCTCAATGTTCAAGAACTCAATTCCACCGTCCAACGACAATTTTGCGAGCAACGGCACGTCAGACTTCGCCTCCTCTTGCAACTGTCCACCAACCCAAACCACACGTCCATCGGCGGTTGCCATATGTCTTAGTGAGAGTTTGTGCCAAGCGAGTGGCGGCTCAAAACTGGCGGCAACAGAGCCGTCTTTAACGCTGAGCCAGCTAACGTTCGGCTTCATTGTGGCAAGGTTGAGTTTGGTACGCGAAAAGTCTGGATGCGTTTCAATTCCCCCGTTCGCCACAATCAAATATTGGTTGTCAACGCTCAACTGAATATCATGCGGCCCAATGCCGTTGGAATAGAATTCACCAATCCGTTCAATCTGTTGTGCACCAATCAAATAGACGCCGATAATGCCGCGCGCACCGTCGAAATCATTTTCCGTTGCATAGAAAAATTTGCCATCTGGCGAGAAAACGCCATGCCCATAAAAATGCCGACCCGCAACGGCGTCAACCTGACCAATTGGGCGCCCATTATGGACAAAAAGCGCAGCAAAAAGCCCCGGGCGACGGGCAAAAACCAAGATGTTGCCGCTGTTGGGGCATTGCACCACATCATGTCCGCGTGAGGGCAGTTTCTCGCTCGAGATCAATTGGCCTGATTGATTCAAAATGGCGAGACCAAATTCGCCATTTTTGAAACGACAGGTGGCGGCAAATAGTTGTTCTGACTTGTAAATTTCGGCGCGGGTCGGGGCACTTAGCGCGGCCAAAAAACCGCCGCCGGCCAGGGCCATAAAATCACGCCGTGACCACATATTAATCCCCATCGAGTGAGGAAAAACCTGCTGATTGGCCAAGGGCTTGCGCTAAATCCTGTCCCGCGATTTCTCCCATGGAACGCAAGACAACACCTAGATACTCTAGCTTGTTTCGCGCGTCAGAAATTGGTGCTTCAAGCACAAGAGTTTCAAGCTGCGACGCGCGAATGCCGTTCTTTGCTTCAAACAAATAGCTGTCGGCAACCCAATGATCTTCTTCGCCTAAAAGGTCATTAAAATCAACCGCTTCAGCAAATTTTCCAAGCGCAGTGATATTGGCCGCCATGCTTTTGAACGTGAGGCCACTGCGCCAAAACAGAGCTGACTTTGGTGCGGAAGATGCGGCACTTTCACCTAGATATTTCTTCAACCTTGTGTCGAAAATGATCTCAGGGCCATGTGCTACGACGCCCAGAATGTCCCGCATTGTTTCGCTATTGTTCCGGTATGTGTCACTTTTTTCATCCGGCGTTATCAACAGGTTACCGAAACCATCTGGTTTGGTCCATTCTGTGCTAATTTCGGCACCAACTTCGCGCAATGCACTCGCGATGGTTAGCCCATATTGGCACCGAAAACTGTTCTCTTTGTGCAAATCATCTTGAGCGCCAGTTCCGAAAAGCACAAACTCTAGAGCACCCAAACCCTGCAAGGCGACGCTTTTTTGCACCAAAGAGCCGATGGTGATCGCGCTCTCATCTTGTTGTGCGATGACCCGTTGAACTTGTTTTAATCCAATCGATTTTCGGTCGGGCCAAAACAAAATTCTTTCCAGCCGATTTTCCTGAAGAACAGGCCCAAAACGAATGACTTCAATATGGCTCCAACTGAGTGCCAAATCCGAGAATGCAGATTGGGCTGCGGTCAAAGCCTTGTCACTTGGCACCGTGCAAAGGGCGTCCATTGCTTCAATCTGCGCGTCCGCAGCGCTTTCAAAGGCTTGGTACCCCGGAATAATAAACTTATCGACAGCCCGTTGTTCGGCGCTATCGGCAAAAGCGGGAGCGGTGATAATGAGGGCGCAAATCGCGCTGGCAATTGTTCTGATCATAAGGAGTTTAAAAAGCTCAATAGTGAGGTTCGGTCAAGCCTATTCATTGCGACAATTTGATCGCGCGCCATTTGTGCCTCGCCCCCATGCCAAAGAATGGCTTCAAGCAGATTTCGGGCGCGACCATCATGCAAGAATTGCGTATGCCCAGACACGTCTTTAGTTAACCCAATTCCCCAAAGGGGAGGTGTGCGCCATTCGCGCCCGTTTGCGCTACCAACAGGACGACCATCGGCCAAGCCTTCGCCCATATCGTGCAAAAGCAGATCAGTATAGGGCCAGATTAACTGGAATTGCTGAGCAGGATTTGGCGCGTCTTTGCGGGTGACATATTTGGGCGTGTGGCAACCCGCACAACCTGAGCGATAAAAAAGTTCCTTGCCGCGCAACACTTGCGGATCATCCACATTTCGCCGCATGGGAACGGCCAAGTTTTGTGCATAAAAACTCACCAGCTCCAAAATCGGATCGGGCACTTCAGTATCGCCCTGGCTTTTCTGCACCCCATGCGGTGCTGCAAGACATTTGGGTTGACCTATTGTGCATTCACCCCAGTGTTTGGGAATGTCAGGGGATGATAGGCCAAGATCCCCTGCAAATGCCCCCGCGCTCTGCGCCCGCACACTGGCGTGCGAAGCTTTGTGGCCAAATCGGCCAATTTGTTTTTCATACCCTGCATAGGTAACCCAGCTCACGCGCCCAGAAATTCCATCACCATCCTGATCGCTTGGGTCTTGCTTTTGCAAAATATCATTGGGGTGAATTTGTTCGAGCAAACCAAGGCCAATCATCTGCGGTGCAATACGCGGTGAAATCATCACTTCGGCGTCGAGCGGGCCATAGTTCAAATCTGAAATGCTGTAGCTTGGTGCCCGCAAATAGGCGGTTTCACCATCGGCCAATTCTACTTTGATCTCTTCATATGTGACTTGCATTTGTCCTTCTGCAAGCAAACCCGGCACGGCCAGATCTTGCAGCTGACGGCCATAAGCTGGCTCTTCAATCACCTGCAATTCACCTGACGCAATCGCCGCCTTTTCCGCTGCAGTGCGTGGCGGCACGGAAAGGCGCAAAAACATAGAAACACGATCGTCTGTTGTGTTGGTCGGTGGGTGACCGCGCCCATCTTTTATGTGGCAAGATTGGCAAGCGCGCGCATTGAACAAGGGCCCAAGCCCATCAGATGCAAAAGTGGAAGATGGGGAGGAAACCCAGAGCTTTTCAAAAAAGGCGTTGCCAAGGTTAAACTTCTCTTCTTCCTCAAAAGTCAAATTGGCTGCGAAGTGTGAAAAGGCATCTCGTGACACCAACTTGCGAGACGTCGCCGCACCGCCTTGCATATTCTCAAACCGCTCTGGTTTGGAAAAATCATCAGTGATTTTTGTAGCTGCGTAGACTTTAGCGCGCGCAGAAGCGTTCAAATCGGCACGTTGCAAATCTTGTTCTTGTGCGGCCGCTTGTCCAACAAACATGGAGAAATATACAAGGCTAACCAAAAAGCTGCGGGCCAAATCAGATCTCCAACAAAGGTAAAGGGTCGCCAATTGGCGACCCTTTAAGTTCTTATTCAAAAACAGCGTTTGGATTATCCAAGCTATCTGAGCCTTCAATGGCCACATCAGCCAAATCAAGTTTAGCGACAACGCGTTCGATTGAGCGGGTTTGATCGATCAAGGCATCAATTGCTGCTTGTACAACGGCGTTGCCTTCTTCATTACCCTCGCCAATCATTTGGTCGTAGGCTTCAGTTGATGTGCGATCAACCATGAGCTGCATTTTAGCCATTGTGGCATCCAGCTTGCCGCGCAGTTCTTGGTCCAGATCTGCATCCACGTGAGCAATGAAATCTGCCAATGATGGTCCAGAAACAACTGAACCATCTACACGCGTATATTGCCCCAAATAGACATTCTGAATGCCTTTGGCGTCGTAGAAATGGGAGTTGTGCGTATTGTCAGAAAAGCAATCATGCTCTTCTTCTGGATCGTGCACCAAAAGGCCAAGGCGCATCCGCTCGCCTGCCAACTCGCCATAAGACAAAGAACCCATGCCGGTTAAAATGGTTGACAGGCCAGCCTTATCGTCAGCGGAAACAACAGCTTCTCGTGCCGCGCCACCTTGTGCCCATGCGGCCACCATTTCTTCCAAATCAGAAATTGTTAGTTCGGATGCGGCCTTGAGAAAGTCGCGCCGACGGTCGCAATTGCCACCGGTGCAATTGGCCACATCAAAATCGGTTGCCGGGCGATTGCCTGCACCTGGACCCGTACCATTTAGGTCTTGTCCCCAAAGTAAAAACTCTATGGCGTGATAGCCAGACGCCACATTGGCCTCAACACCACCAGCCTC
>NZ_CAKZPW010000120.1:0-3498 GCF_937139385.1 uncultured Maritalea sp.
AAGCTCCTGACAGGCACCTAAATAGGTATTCATGGTGCGTTCCCCATCCGGGGTAATCACAATCATCGAACGGGCTGTGGAGGTGCCGTGGATCAGTGTGGGGGTATTGTAAAAAACACCGGCTTTTGTCAAATCTTTGCGATAAATTGTTCCAAGATCATCTTCGGCCACTTTGCCAATAAATGCGCCATTGCCCCCAAGCGAAGATACGCCAACCGCAGTGTTGCAGCATGAACCGCCTGAAATGTGCTGCGGCGTGCCGGGCAGGCGAGAATAAAGATATTCAGAACGTTCAGCATCCACCAAATGCATGATTGATTTGTCCATGCCTTCATTTTCCAAAAAGGCATCGTCGACCTTTGCAAACACATCAACAATCGCGTTGCCGATGGTGAGCACATCAAATTTGGCATCTGCCATATCGCTATTTCTCCAAAAAAGCTCGGGTTGCTTTTAGTGTGCTAGAGCCCTGCGTCAAGCAAGAACCCCTAAGCTTTTAGGACCTTGTCCTTAAATTTGCATTGATCAATGATCACACAATGATAGCACTCTGGCTTTCGTGCTTTGCAAATATAGCGGCCATGCAAAATCAGCCAGTGGTGGGCATGTTGCAAAAACTCCTTTGGAATGATCCGTTCCAGCAACAATTCAACTGCCAAAGGGGTTTTGCCTGGCGCAAGACCCGTGCGGTTTGAAATCCGGAACAGGTGTGTATCCACGGCAATAGTGGGCTGCCCGAATGCGATGTTGAGCACCACATTTGCGGTTTTTCGCCCCACACCAGGCAATGCTTCCAATTCTTCGCGAGTTTGCGGGACTTTTGATCCATGCTTGTCGATCAATTCCTTGCAAAGCGCATAAACATTCTTCGCCTTATTGCGGTAAAGCCCGATGGTCTTGATATAGTCGCGGATTGTCTCTTCGCCCAACGCATACATTTTCTCTGGCGTTGGAGCGACCTCAAACAAGGCTTTAGTGGCTTTGTTAACACCCACATCGGTCGCTTGTGCGCTTAAAACCACGGCCACCAGCAGGGTGAAATCGTTGACATAATCCAATTCACCCTCTGGCTCGGGGTTGCTCGCTTCAAAATTGGCGAACATTTGATGAATGGTCTGTTTGTTGAGGCGGGATCGTTTGGTCATATCATCGCTGGGTCAGATTAAAGTCCGTTGAATTAGGGCATGAGATTGGCGGAATGAAAAGGGCAAAATCTGTGTTTGGAAGCGGTACGCACAACCGATTACATACAATGTCAAAATCGGGTCGATTGTTGCGCCTAATCGAAGTAAGTTTGGTCCATTATGAACGATATGACACCTCTATCAACACAAGCAAGAGACTACTCGGTGATCACAAAAGTGATCGAGGAAATTTCCGCGCGCCCGGCGGACGAACACGACTTTGATGCACTTGCCCGTGATATGGGCATGTCACCTCGTCAACTTACAGCCTTGTTTAAACGCTGGGCGGGGCTAACCCCTAAAGCCTTTTCCCAATGCGTCACTTTGAACAGAGCCCGCCAAATGCTGAAAGAAAATGTGCCATTGCTCGACACCAGCTATGAGCTTGGCCTTTCCTCGGCGGCGCGGCTCTATGATTTGTTTGTCACCCATGATGCAATGCCACCGGGCGTTTATAAGGCCAAGGGCGAAGGTTTAGAAATCAGATATGGTTTTCATCCATCCCCTTTTGGGCAAGTATTGATCATGCTCACCGATTATGGCTTGGCGGGGCAGGCTTTTTGCGACGAGGGCGAAGAACGAGCCGCGTTAGAGGATATGACCCGGCGTTGGCCCAAAGCGATTTACCTAAAAGCACAACCAGATGAAATCCGCCGATGGGCCGAAAAGATCTTTGACCCCAAAAAATGGCACCAAGACCAACCCATTAAGATCGTGATGATCGGAACCGACTTTGAAGTGCGCGTGTGGCAAACTCTGTTGCGCATCAAACCGGGGCAAGCGACCAGCTATGGCGAAATCGCCACCCACATAGGCAACCCCAAAGCCGCCCGCGCCGTGGGCGCTGCTATCGGGCGTAATCCGATATCATTTGTGGTGCCATGCCATAGGGTGATAGGAAAAAACGCAAAACTCACCGGATATCACTGGGGTTTAACCCGTAAACAAGCGATTTTGGGTTGGGAAGCGGGGCTGGTAGAGGGCGCCGAATAGGATTTGCAGTGCAAACAAGAAAAAGGCGACCCTTGGGTCGCCTTGTAATGCTTAGTCGATGTTCTCAACGTTTGTCACGTTTCCATCAGCATCAAAATCATAAATGATCGGTTTGCCGGTAGCGATTTCGCGTTTGAGAATTTCCTCTGGGCTGAGATTCTCAAGCTTCATAACCAAAGCGCGCAGCGAGTTACCGTGCGCCGCCACCAATATTGTGCCACCATCAGCGACGCGTGGGGCAATTTCAGCCTCATAATAGGGGAGAACACGCTCTGCTGTATCTTTCAAGCTTTCACCCCCTGGAGGCGGCACATCAAACGAGCGGCGCCAAATGTGAACTTGTTCTTCGCCCCATTTCTTGCGGGCATCGTCTTTATTTAGCCCTGCAAGATCACCATAGTCGCGCTCATTCAACGCTTGGTTGCGAATAATCGTCATATTGACGATATCCATATTCTCAAGCATCAAATCCAGGGTGCGCTGGGCACGTGCCAAGGCGGACGTGTAGCAAACTTCTATCTCGTAGCCGCGTGATTTGAGCAATTTACCAGCAGCAATAGCTTCCTCAACGCCTTTTTCGGTCAGACCTGGGTTTTTCCAGCCTGTGAAGAGGTTTTTCAAGTTCCATTCGCTTTGTCCGTGACGAACCAAAATTAGTCTGCGATCCATAGTGGTGATATCCTTAAGGTAAGGGTCTTAAAGGCCAAGTACGTCGGCCATCGAATAAAGTCCGGGCGCTTTATCTTGCGCCCAAAGTGAAGCGTGAATAGCGCCATTTGCAAAAATCGAGCGGTCTTGGGCCGAGTGGCTTAATTCAATCCGCTCGTTGCTGCCTGCAAAGATAACAGAATGATCACCAATCACCGTGCCGCCGCGCAATGTGGCAAAGCCAATGTTGCCCGGCTTGCGCGCACCCGTAATCCCATCGCGAGATCGCACGGCGCTTTCAGCTAGATCGATTTGACGCCCCTCAGCTGCGGCTTCCCCAAGCATAAGGGCGGTGCCAGATGGTGCATCCACTTTCATGCGATGGTGCATTTCCAAAACTTCTATGTCAAAATCTTCAGGCAAGGCGGCCGCAGCCTTTTTGACCAACCCCATCAATAAATTGACGCCCAAAGACATATTGCCCGCCTTTACCAGACGACCTTTTCCGGTGAGGGCAGCGATCTCTTCGTCTTCTTCGCGCGTCCAACCTGTTGTGCCAATGACATGCACAAGTCCCAACTCATGGGCTTTTTTGGCATAATCAATGCTGACCTGTGGCGCGGTGAAATCAATAATTGCATCTGTGCCATCAAGGGCGGCGTCTACATCTGAG